>SPDF01000384.1 GCA_004525055.1 Gemmatimonadales bacterium
CCAGCAACCGCTCACCGACCCGGTCGGCACTCCCTACGACACCCTCGCTCCCGACGGCACCCGGTACGTCTCCTGGGCCGACTGGCTCTGCCCGACCCACTGTATCGAACCGGCCACCTGCCCGGTCATCCGTGCGCCGAGGATGTGGGAGATGAGCGAGACAGCAAATGCAGTGGTGGAGCGGCTGGCGAAGTCGCGGGAGGTGTTCGGACCCGCGCTGTTCGTCACCCGCCACCTGACCGACGGGGTGGGAGCGTTTGCGGTGGATGACGCGGTGGCTGCGGCGTACCTCCTGACAGAGACAGGCGCGAGCGGGCGGCCGTCCTCGCTGCTGATCGGGACGGTCTCGGCCTGTCATGGGGCACTGGGGTTGTTGGGCATCGACTGAGCCAGTTCGGGTCTGCGGCGAACCCCGCTTCCCTTGGCGGGGCGCAATCTGGTCGGATATACTTCAAGACCCCGAAGCGACAACCCCTCCTCCGACGGCGGGACACAATGGACATCCAGTGGTGGCACTGGCTCGTATTTGGCCTCTTTCTCGTCGTGGTCGAGCTCGCCGCGGCCGGTGGCTTCTACGTCATCTTCTTCGGCATCGCGGCCATCCTGGTCGGCCTCCTGTCCAGTGTGGGCGCGGCCGGTTCGGTCGGCGTGCAGCTCATCCTCTTCTCGGTGCTCTCGGTCGCCTCTCTCCTGCTCTTCCGTGACGCCCTGGTACAGCACTTCCAGGGCGATCCCAGGGCGACGGAGATCGACCAGCTCGTGGGGGAAGTCGCCATCGTCACCGAGGAGCTGCAACCGGGCACCGTCGGCAAGGTCGAGCTGCGGGGGACAAACTGGTCGGCCCGCACCAGCACAGGTGCCGTACTGCCGCGCGGCACCCGCTGCCGCGTGACCAGCGTGGATGGTCTCACCCTTTCCGTCGAGCCCGAAGGAGCAGGCCAATGAGCCCGATCGTCATCGTCGCGTTGTTCCTCGGCGTCGTCATCGTGATGGTCATCGCGAAGACCGCCGTAGTCGTGCCGCAGCAGAGCGCGTTCGTGGTGGAGCGCTTGGGCCGGTTTTCCGGCGTGCTGCAGGCGGGCTTCCACATCCTCGTCCCGTTCGTCGACGTGATCCGGTACCGCCTCTCGCTCAAGGAGGGGGCGTATGACATCCCGGAGCAGGTGTGCATCACCCGCGATAACGTGCAGGTGGGCGTGGACGGTGTCCTCTACCTCAAGGTGCTGAACCCCGAGCGTGCCTCGTACGGGATCGACGACTACACCTTCGCCATCACGCAGTTGGCGCAGACCACGCTCCGGAGCGAGATCGGCAAGATCGACCTCGACAAGACGTTCGAAGAGCGAATGAACATCAACAGCGCGGTGGTGGCGGAGCTGGACAAGGCCTCCGACCCCTGGGGCGTGAAGGTGCTCCGGTACGAAATCAAGAACATCAATCCGCCGCACGACATCCTGGCCGCGATGGAAAAGCAGATGCGCGCGGAGCGGGAGAAGCGCGCGGTGATCCTGACCTCCGAGGGCCAGCGGGATGCCGCCATCAACGTCGCCGAAGGCAACAAGCAGCAGGTCATCAAGGCCTCCGAGGCCAACCGGCAGCAGCAGATGAACGAGGCCGAGGGTGAGGCTGCGGCCATCCTGGCGGTGGCGAAGGCAACGGCCGAAGGACTTCGCATGGTGGCCAGCGCGATCAACCAGCCGGGCGGTCCGGAGGCCACGCAGCTGCGCGTGGCCGAGAACTACCTCATCCAGTTTGGCGCGCTGGCACAGAAGACCAACACGATGATCCTGCCGGCCAATGTGAGTGACGTGGCGTCGATGGTGGCCACGGCGATGAAGGTGTTCAAGCAGGAGTGAGCGTCCTGCGGGGCATTGTATTGTGTGAGGCCCTCCGCTCAGGAGACTGCGTGTACCGGAAGTTTGTTGTGCTCGGCGTGTTCACTTCCCTCGGTTTGGGCGCCATCGCCTGCGACCGCCCAGGCGCC
The DNA here is from genome assembly GCA_004525055.1 of Gemmatimonadales bacterium. Taxonomy (GTDB): domain Bacteria; phylum Gemmatimonadota; class Gemmatimonadetes; order Gemmatimonadales; family GWC2-71-9; genus SPDF01. The sequence continues at coordinate 1,985 of SPDF01000384.1, forward strand.
GACGCCACCTACCAGGTCACCGACAGCGCCGGCGTGAAGCTGGTGATGAACGCCGAGCAGGGCGTGTGGGCGCCTGACGAGGTGTGGCAGTTCCGCGAGGATCTCCGCATCGAGTCCCCCGAGGACGAGCCCGGTCGGGAATTTGGGATGCTCGCCGGTGTTGTCGTAGACAGCCGCGGCGTCATCTCGGCACTCGACTTCTCTGCGCAGAATATCCAGCAGTTCGACTCGAACGGCACCTACCTGCGGACTTTTGGCGGTCCGGGGG
>SPDF01000007.1 GCA_004525055.1 Gemmatimonadales bacterium
GGCGCGTTTGTGCCGCCGGGGTGGATCAAGGAGTAGCCCGGCAAGCTCGTCCTTGCGCCCAGGGGGCCGGGTAGCTATTTTGTTCAAGCGGTCGAAGCACGTATACGCGGAACGATTCCGAGTGAACGTTGGGGCCCCGGCGATGCTGTGGGCCCTTTTTGTTGCCGAGACCGTTGGTAGTGACTGGGGATGTCCCTGGCGCTATCGCACCACCCTTCCCGTGAGGGCTTGTCACGGGGCAGCAGAAGTCGGTATACACGGCAACGCCGCGGTCCGATTCAAGAACATGGAGTAGAGCAATGCGTACCACCGGAACGGTGAAGTGGTTCAACGATGCGAAGGGCTTTGGATTCATCACTCCCGAGGGGGGCGCGAAGGATTGTTTCGTGCACCACTCCGCCATCAGCGGCAGCGGCTTCAAGTCGTTGGCCGAAGGCGAGCGTGTGGAGTTTGATGTAGTCGATGGCGCCAAGGGCCCGGCGGCCGAGAACGTCACCCGTGCGGAGTCCAACGCGTAAGTCGCGGACACCGCCCAGGTATCACGATCGCAGCCGGTCCGACATCAGTCGGGCCGGCTGTTGTCGTTCAGGGCGTTGCCGCTCCACAGAGCTTGGCCGCACGCCGCACCACCGCACTGATCGTTGTCCCGGCGTCTGCGTCCTTGACGGGCATCGTCGCCAGGTACGACCGCAGTTCGCCGCGGCTCGAGATGGTCAGGAAGGGATAGGTGTCCGGCGCCCGGGCCGGAATGGTGACGAAGTACTGACCGGGAATGTAGATGAAGTCGTGGTAGCCGTCGGGGCGCGACACCATTCGCACGCCGCTGATGTCCACGTCCTTCAGGGGAACCTGCATTTCCGTCCGCGTGCCGGAGACGCCGGCGTTGTCGGTCACCACGATGGCCAGCCGGCACGTGTCCAGCACAAGGGTCGCCGAGGCGGTGTAGGTGACCCTCCGCAGGTTCGTCGTGGCGGTCTCGTCGCTGGAGCTGACGGCCAGGTCCGTACCGTCTCGCTCGAGCCAGCGGGCCGTCTCGGCCAGGGTCATGTCTGACTGGGCGGCAAGGGAGCCAGCCATCACCGACAGCAGGCACCCACCGGCCAGGGCGAGCCATTTCACCGGATGACGGTCTCCTCGATGGCGTCCAGCAGCCAGCCCATGTGCTTGGCGCTGTTGGTCACCATCGTGAACGACCGGTCGCCGCGGCGCTCCAGCTTGAACTCCTGCAGCCCCGCGACCGAGTCCACGATGCTGTCCGGGTAGCTCCGCCGCAGCATGAACTCGACCTTGTAGGGTCGCTTCATGGTGAAGGGCGTAAACTCGCCGTTCCGTTCCCGACGCACCGCTTCGGCGGCCCCGGCCTCCAGCATCGCCTGGACCCGAGCCGGGCTGTAGGTGATGGCGGCGTTCCGACCCACCGCACGCTTGGTGACGATGGCGACGAACCCATCGGGAAGCATCTTCTGGGTCTCCGCAATCAGCACATTGTCCCCGCTCACCAGCGACACCGACACCCCCATTTCGCCGGCGATCAGCGCGTTGATGCCGACCTCGTTGAGGACCTTCCCATTCACCGTGAATGAATCGAAGGCAAAGTTGTGTCCCATCACGCCGCGAGTCCCGGCGTTGGCGTGCGCACCGGTGAACATCAGGGTCCCGAAGGTGCTGTCGATCCCGGTGATCATGACCAGCGGCTTGGGGAAGCCGCGGATCAGGAGCGCCTGTTCGTCGAGCTCCCAGGGGAGGACGTTGGCGAAGCGGTTGCCGCCGTGGCCCTCATTGACCACGAAGCTCTGCGCCCCCGCCGTCCGCGCCCCCCGAATGGTGGCGTTCACTTCCTGGGTGACCATCTTGCGGAACCCGTCCCAGTAGTCAGGTCCGGTGAGTGCCTTGTACGCCGGCCCCTCGTTACCGGCGATCACCTCGTAGATGCTGACGGTGCTTCCCATCCCTTCCATGTCGGGCACCAGGAACACCCGGAATCCATCCTCGAACGGGATCGGTACGTCGCGGTACGGCGCGGACCTGGACTGGGCCTGGACCGCCGAGGCGAGGCAAAGAAGTGCGGGTACGAGGAGGCGTCGCATTAGATCTCCGGGCATAAGTGAATGTCAGCGGTCACCGAGCACCAGCAGCTTGAGTTCGGTCATTTCATCCATCGCGTAGCGGACCCCTTCCCTCCCGAGGCCCGATGCCTTGACCCCGCCATAGGGGGCATGATCCACCCGGAAGCCGGGGACGTCGTTGACCACCACGCCCCCGACATCGAGCCGCTCGAAGGCGCGCAGGATCCGCCGCATGTCGTGGGTGAACACCCCCGTCTGGATGCCGTACGGCGACGCGTTCACCTCGGCGATGGCGGCATCGAAGTCGGTGTATGGCCGGACAGTGGTGACGGGGGCAAAGACCTCCTCGCAATTGACGCGCATGGCGCCGGTAGTCTCGAGCAGCACCGTCGGTTCGAGCATCGCGCCGTCGCGATGGCCGCCGACGGCCACCTGTGCGCCCGCCGCCGCGGCCTCCGCAATCCACTGCACCGCCCGCTCGGCGTTCGCCGCGTCAATCATGGGGCCGACGTCGGTGGTCTCGGCCAGCGGATCGCCGGTGCGGAGGGCGCCCACGGCCGGTACGAGGCGCTTCGTGAAGTCGGCGTACAACGATTCGTGCACCAGGATCCGCTGGGTCGAGATGCAGGACTGGCCGGCATAGAGATATCCACCGCTCACGCAGCGGCGCACGGCGTGGTCGAGGTCGGCGTCGGGCTCGATGATCACGGCGGCGTTGCCGCCGAGTTCGAGCGCCACACGCTTGGTGGACGCGCGCTGGCGGATGGCCCACCCGACGCGGGCGGAGCCGGTGAAGGTGACCATCCGGATGCGCGGGTCGTCGATCAGCGGGGCCGCGACGTCATTGGTGCACGGCAGGATCGACAGCGCGCCGACGGGATAACCGCACTCGGCAAGGAGCTCCCCGAGGAGGAGCGTCGAGAGCGGGTCCTGCGGGGGCGGCTTGAGAACCATCGTGGCGCCGCAGGCGATGGCGGGCGCGAGTTTGTGCGCGGCAAGCAGCACCGGAAAATTGAACGGGGTGATGGCCGAGATGGGCGAGAGGGGAAAGCGGCGGGTGATGCCCCATCGCCCTTCGCCGTGCGGCTGGAGATCCATGGGGATCACCTCCCCGCCCATCCGGGTGGCCTCCTCTGCGCCCTGCTGGAAGACGAAGCGCGCCCGGCTGACCTCCGCGCGTGCGAGTCCGAGGGGCTTCCCTGCCTCGGCGGCGAGGAGGGTGGCGAATTCCTCCTGCCGTGCAGTCAGCCCATCCACGATTCTGGTAAGCGCCGAGGCGCGGGCGTGGGACGGGAGCGTGGCGGCGTCGGGGGCGGCGGCCACCGCAGCCGCGATGGCGGCTTCCACATCGGCGGGAGTGGCCATCGAGGCCCGGCCGACCAAGGCCCCGGAATAGGGGCTCCGGATGTCGGTCGCGTCGGTGCCGGTTTGGAGTGTGCCGTGCAACAGAAAGGGGGTCACGCTCATGGTCTAACAGTACAGCGCAGAATCCCGTTCGGTAAGCCTGCGGAACTACATCACCGGTTCGGGGCCTGGCCCTCGCTCGCGGGGGTTTGCTGCCGCGCCGCATTCCGAAAGAGCCAGGCCGATCCAAGGAACAGCACGACAAAGAACCCATTGAGCATCAGGATCTCGCCCACGGAGCTCTTCGACGCTCCGGCGATCAGCGCAATGGCGGCGACCGCCGCCTGAGCCAGCGCCGTCGCGAACAACGCGCGCGTCATTCCCAGTGGCCGGAACCGCGCGATGATGGCCCCGATGATACCGACCGCGAGCACGCCGAGGTACAGCAGGTTGGCGGGGTTGCCCTCGTTTCCGATGAGCCCGACAGCGAGGTTCATCCAGACAAGAAGCAGTGCCGCGGCCACCGCAACGCCGACGGCGATCCGGTACACGACAGCACTCCCCTTCCCCGCTACCCATACATATGTGAGGCCGGCGCCGAACAGGAGAATGCCGGCGACGGCGAAATCGGTCCCGTCCCAGGCCACTTCATCGGTGAACTGCATCGCAATCAACGGCAGCAACAATACACCGGCTGTCGCGAGGGCAATGCGAATCATGCTGCCGGAGTGCAGCATGGCAGCGGACTTGTTCTCAGTCATAATTCCTCCGCAAGTGTCGACGAACGTCCGCATTGCGCAGCCGAACAACGAGTCGCTTGCCTCGGCGCGTTCTCGGAGCAGGTCGTTGAAGGTCTGCTCCATGGGCTCGCCGAAGCGCTCGTGGAAGCGCCTCGGGTAGAGCCGAAGCAGTGTGGCGTACCAGGTGCGGTATCGGCGAATGGATGGCTCAAGTGCCATACGCCACCGGATTCGGCGAGAGTCGTTTGTGCCTGGCGACCGCAACGACCGCGCGGTATCGCTGCAGCTCCGCGGTGAGCGCGGCCTGGCCCTGTCCGGTGATTTTGTAGTAAATCCGCCGCTCGTCGTCCATATCAGGGTCGATCGCCTTGTCGCTCTCGCCTATCAAGCCGGCCTCGATCATGCGACGAATCGAGCCGTACAGCGTCCCCGGCCCCATCTTCACCTTCCCCTCCGAGTCCGACTCGACCTGCTTCATGATCCCGTAGCCGTGCCGCTCCCTCGTGGAGAGCGCCAGGAGGATATGGAGCACTGCCGGGGTGAGGGGTGTCTTGGTCGTCGGCTTTGGCATGTCCTGAGACTATATCCGTGACGGATATATGTCAAGAGCCAATATTGGCATGGCCCTCTTCAAAGGCACAAACCCCGCCTCGCATAGCGAGACGGGGTCGGTGTTGGCTCATCGGGGCGGCCGGATTCGAACCGGCGACCTCCTGCTCCCAAAGCAGGCGCTCTACCAGGCTAAGCTACGCCCCGAACGACCTGCAAGATAACGAGGTGGCGGGCGCTGCCAAGCTGGTGTCGGGTCGGGTGCGTCCGAAAGGGTGCCAATCCAGGTGGGGAGCCACGCCACTTCCTGATGCCAATGGCGCGGGCTTAGTGCTGGTACCTACTCTTCCCCCCCCACATTCCTTGAAAGCTGACGGAATTGTTGAATGGGACTCCACCGAGCCGACCGTACATTGACTCGCCGCCGATATCCATCTCCTTGAAGATGACCGTCATGCCATTGATGGGGTTTGCAGCGGCGCCCATAACACTCTGGACGGTACCACCAAACCTCTCCACCGTTGCGGTGAGTTCGGGGGCATAGCTTCTCACCGCCGGGAAACCGCCATCAACCACGTAGCTAATGTTTACCTGGAGCTGCCCGGACGCGCCAACGGGACGGACATTCGACGACCGAAGGGTCAGGTGAACTCCCAGTGCGGCCTCCAATACCGGCTTGAGTTGATCGTTGACTGTCGCGGCCATTTCAGTGGGAGTGACGGACTCAGAGGTCGGTTTGGCGGCCGGCTTTGTCGGGGCGGGCGGGGTCGCCGAACCGCCAGGTGCGCTGCCCGATGGAGATTGCCCTGCCGCGGGTTTGTTCTTGGGGTGGGGTAGGCATGGCGAGAACGTGATCTCCACCGCATGATAGTCACTGCGGTTTTTCGCGATGCTTCCTTTCACTCTCACCGTGGAGCCGTCGAATCGGAACAAAGGATCCGGTACGATCTTCCCCTGCCCCTCCTGATCCACATAGTCGCCGCCGGCATTCCTAATCCGACCACCCTTGAAATTCATAATTAAGGTATCAACCTTAAGGAACGGACGACCCCAGAGCGAAACCGTGATAACCTGATCTCCGGCGGCCAGCGACAGCGCGCCGACATTGCGCGGGCTATCCTTATTGAACGGCGGCGGATCCCAGTTGCCTTGCAACCCAATGAGGACGTTTTCAAAGTTCGTGGCTGCACCGCTCCTTGGCGCTTCCGCTTTGGCTCTATCCTCGTCGAAATAGCCTTTGATTGGGCCGATGGAGTACATCATCACCCCCGCCCGCGTGAAATTCTTATCATCGACCCGATAATAGCAGGTGCCTGTGGCGGTGAATGTGCGTGTTTCGCCGCCCAGAGTGATGGTCCCGGTGCCGAACGTCTTTGAAGGCAGCGAGCTCGCCCCTTTGCTGTTCTGCGCGGGCGGCGGTTGCCCGGTGGCTTGGCCCGCACTGGGCGCCGGCCAGGTCAGCGATACCACGAAGACAGATAGGAATAGTGAGAAAGGCAGACGAGAGCCAATTGGTGGTGTCATTTGTGTCTCCCGTTCATGAGGCTGTCTGCGACGGCGAATTGCGCTACCCTCGTTTCCGCCAACCTACCCGCCCCCCCCTTCCGCGCAACTGTGCCAGAAACCATGCAAGATCGGATACGCCAAAGGTGCGAACCTCTTAGCTGAGGTTTCGCACCTTTTTCCGTGTCACCGCTGGATTCGTACGGACATATGGCGACAATCAACACGGTATCGTCGCGCTCCCAAAGCAGGCGCTCTACCAGGCGAAGCTACGCCCCGAACGTGCTACAAGATAACGAGCTGGCGGGCGCCAGCCCCTTCACCTTGAACGCCAGGATCGAGAGCAGCAGGCCGTAAACCACGGCGAAGAACGCGATAATGGACAGCATCGAGAGTGCGCCCTCGATGGGCCTGAGGAAAGTCCGTTCAAGCTACCGTCCGCGGGTGCCGCGGCCCTGGTGGCCGAACGCCGAGGTGGGAGGTACAATTGTGGGCATGAAAGCTTCGATCGCGTCTTGGGCGGTACTGGGGGGCGGGCTGTTGATCGCCGCGGCGGCATACCTCTATGATCTGGATTCGATCCATATCCCCAAGATCGGGGACGAGGTGCGGTATGTCCAGATCACCCGGCTCACCGCCGCGAGTGGCGCCCTCCTCCCGCTCCGGGCCGAGGGCGGCATCGACAACACCAAGCCCCCACTCCTCTTCTGGCAGGGCATCGCCTCCACCGCATGGGGGAGGCACTGGGGACTGTGGCGGTTGCGCTTCCCGATCGTCGTCTACACCGGGCTGGTCGCGCTCCTGGTCGGGTGGCTGGCGGCTCGGCTCAGTGCCGACCCCAGGACCGGGGCGCTTGCGGCGCTCATCTATCTCGGCAGCTTTTCCACCTTCCAGCACGGCCGGCCCTTTCTGACCAATGCGCCGGAGACATTCTTCCTCTTCGCGCCGCTCGTGCTCCTGCTGCTCGGGGAATTCACGTGGGCGACCGTCGTCCTGGCCGGAGTGTCGCTCGGGCTGGCGTCGCTCTACAAATCGTTCCTGCTCGTGGTGCCCATCGGTGCCGCCTGTGCCGCGATCCTGTGGCAGCGCCACCGCTGGAGGCTTGGCACGATGCTCCGGGCCGACGGCGTGAAGCTCGTCACCATGGGCGGAATCGGAGTCGCCATCTTTTCGCTCTGGTTCCTGGTCGATCCACATCCAGAGCGCGTCCTCGCGCAATATGTGCTGGGTGAAAACCTGGGAAAGTTCTCCGGCGGGGGCTACCTGCCGGGACTGATTTCTGGCACCTACCCCCTCTGGCGGATCTGGCTGGGGGACTTCCTCAACATGGGTGTGTATGCATTGCCGCTCCTCGGCCTGCTCTGGGTCTCCTTCCGGCCGGCACGCCGCGACCCCCGTCCAACAGAGGAGGGGCGGCTCGCGCCCGCCGAGCGGGAGCTCTGGCTGTACGTGCTCGCGTTTCTGATTGTCTACTCCGTTCCCCGCCAGCGACAGGAGAATTATCTCCTCCCCACCGTAGCGGCACTCTCGGTGCTGCTCGCACTGCGATGGCAGCAACTGCCAATGGTGCTGGTGCGGGGGGCGCTCGTCCTCGTGATCATCGGCCAGGGTTTGCTGCTGCGCATCATGCTCGGGATCCCGAAGGCGATTCCGGCGGTGGGGTATGCGAGTTGGAAGGTGGTCACCGCGGCCTCCCTCCTTGGCGCCGCGCTCGTCGCGCTGACACGCGCGGGGCGTACCCGCCTCTTCCTGCCCGTCGCGGCGGTGGGGGCGCTGCTCACCCTGGGCATCGGATTGAGTCCCTTCAACCGGCCGTTCGATCCCGCCGTGGGCGGACCGGGGCTCGGCGCCCTCGCGGGCCGCACGATCTGGTTCCCGTCGACATTCAACCGGCGCTACGAGCGGTACCGCTTCCTGCTTCCGGGTTCGGAAATTGCCTCGTACGACGGTCGTCGGCCGAGCGAGGGCATGCGCGCCCTCGCGGAGGGAAAGCTGACGGCCATTGCCTATGAGCTGGGGGAACCCCTTCCCGAGGGGCACCGGATCTACGGGGAGTTACTTGACCTGAGAACTCGGCTGCCGGCCGCCGATATCCGCGCGATCGTCCTGGAGTCGCGGTTCGACAAACTGTTCTATCGACTGGTTGTCCTGGAGCGCTCTACGGCGTCGTGGATGCTCCCGGCCCGCCGGGAGTAGCGACACCGCCCCGCAACTGCCGCTCGTACTCCGCCGCCGGGAAGTGCCCCAGTGACTGGGCAATCAGCCCCTCGGACGTGAATGTCCATTCCTCATACCCGCTGACCCAGACCGCGTTGCCCGTCCCGCCGGGACCGGTATTGGTCCCGGTCAGCGTCCAGAAGAACTCGGCACCCGACCCGACGATCTTGACGGAATCCAGGAAGAGCGCCATGTCCGGGAGTGCCGACATGAATCCCTGCGCTGCGGTCGTGATTGCCTCTCGCCCCACCGCCGGCGTGCCGTCGTTGATCTGGAGCGAACCGTCTCCCGCGTAGAACGCCGCTACGCTGGCGGCGTCCTGGCTGCCCCAGGCGGCGGTGTAACGGGTGGCGAGATCCTGCAACCGGGTGAAATCCATCGGCGTGTCCTTCGTGGCACACCCGGCGAGGAGGCCTGCCAGTGCCAGGCGGGTCAGAATGCGCATTGGGAGTCTCCGGCTAGAGAATACGTCATCGGCCCCTCACGGGGCCTCCTCGCAATGACAGAATGGTCACTGCCCACCGAGCCGCACGATCGCGTCGCCGATGCCGGTGAAATAGACGACCCCGCCTGGTGCGAGGATGAGTCCCGTCATGAGGCCGGGCAACGGGGCCCAGAGATCGGGGGTCATCAACTCCAGTCGTGGCTCCCCTGCTTCGCCGCGCCGGAGGAACTCGGCGGACAGCGCCTCCTGTTCCGGCGTTTGGCTCTGGAAGACAGGTTCGTACGCCCCGGTGCGGGTGTCCACCACGATCAGCGCGTTCCGCGCAGGTAGCGCCACCCAGAGTCTTCCCTGCTCGTCCAGCTCCAGGTTGTCCGGTGCGAGAATCTCGAGAAGCGTCGATTTGTTGCTGAGCCCGCCGTCGGCCGTATCGATGTCAAACTGGAGGATCCGGTTCCCCACCGTTTCGGCGACGTAGAGCTTGCCGGCGGCGTTGTCGACGACCACCCCATTGGCAAACCGCATGTTCTCCACGAGAACTTCCGGTTCCCCGAATGTCCCGTCGCTCCACGGCAATTGCCAGAGGGAGCCGTCTCCCTCGGGAAAGTCGACGGCTGCGAACATCCGGCCCTCGCCGTCCTGCGGCGTGTTTCTGGTGCTCTGGGTAAACCAGATGTTCCCCTGGGCATCGCGGACGGCGGTGTTCACGCCGTACGAATGCTGGTAGACCATCTCCGTCTGCCCCGTGGCGATGTCCACGCGGTAAATCCCGCCACCCAGAATGTCGGCCAACACCAAGTGCGTGCCGTCCGGTTCGAGCGATACACCATTGATGGCACCTGAATGGGTGGGTGGGTTGTTGCGGTATCCCGCACCCGACAGATCGCCGAACGGTGCGCTGCTGCCGTCCCGTTCGACCAGGCGAAGGCCGGAGACCTGGTCGGAGACGATGAGCCGGCCGTCGGGCAGCGCGACCCCGTCCTCAGGCCTCACCAGGGAGCGGTCCGCCGGGAAGACCATCGACGGATCGAAGGTCCAGTACGGCAATGGGGTCGGCTTTTCGGCGGGAGGGGCGCAGGCGAGCACGAAGGCCAGCGGCGCGGCGTACCTCATGTATCGCATTAGGTGTCTCCGAAACAAGATTGCTTCGGCCACGGGGTGGCCTCGCAATGACAGAAGGCTACTCCTTGAGCGCTGTTACCAGCGCCTTGAACGCCTTGCCCCGATGGCTCACCGCGTCCTTCTCCGCGTCGGTGGCCTCCCCGAAGCTCATGCCGAGGTCGGTCGAAAAGAAATATGGGTCATAGCCGAACCCGGCGGTTCCTGCGGGTGCCTCGAGGATCCGCCCCGCGCACTCCGCCTCGAACACCTCCGGCATCGCGCCAACCGTTCGGATCAACACCAGGGCGCAGCGATACCGCGCCATGCGCTTGAGTGCTGGCGCGCCCGCCAACCGGCGGACCAGCTCGGCGTTGTTGGCAGCATCGACCTCCTCCGCCGTGCCGGTCGCGCCGGCCCACCGCTTGGAGCGGGTGCCAGGCGCCGCGCCGAGGTAGAACACCTCGAGCCCGGAGTCGTCTGCCACCGTTGGCAGGTGGGATCGCTTGGCGAAGTGCTCCGCCTTGGCGAGGGCGTTGGCGCGGAAGCTATCCGACGTTTCGAGCAGATCTTCGGCGGGGTCTTCGAAGAGGTTCATGTCTTCCGGGAAGACAAGATCCAGCCCGGAGTCTTCCAGCAGCCGCTTCACTTCGCGCTGCTTGCCGGCGCTCCGGGTGGCGACCAGCAGCTTCACCGCCCGAGTGCCTTTCGCTGGAGCGCGAAGAGCTGGGCGATGCCCTGCTCGCCGGAGGCCAGGAGGTGGTCGAGTTCCGCCCGGCTGAAGGTGCCGGCCTCACCCGTTCCCTGCACCTCCACGAACTTATCCGGCTCCAGCATCACGAAATTGGCGTCCACACCGGCGTCCTTGTCCTCCAGGTACGCGAGGTCGAGGCGCACTTCGCCCTCCACCACCCCGACCGAGACCGCCGCCACCAGGCAGCCGAAGGGGTCGGGAACACCCGTCTTCTTGGACAGCCACGCCGTGGCGTCGGCCAGTGCCACACAGGCGCCGGTGATGCTGGCGGTGCGGGTGCCCCCATCCGCCTGCAGCACGTCACAATCGATGCGGATGGTGTACTCACCAAACGCCATCGTCCCCATCGCCGCCCGAAGCGACCGGCCGATCAAACGCTGGATCTCCTGCGTCCGCCCGCCAGGGCCGTTCCGCTCCCGCGACGTCCGCTCGTTGGTGGCCCGCGGGAGCATGGCATACTCCGCCGTCACCCACCCCTGCCCCGAGCCACGGCGCCAGGATGGGACACCCGGTTCGACGCTCGCGGTGCAGTGCACCAACGTGCCACCGGCGCGGACGAGGCAGGAACCTTCGGCATAGGGATTGGCGCCGCGCTCAAGCACCAGCGGGCGGAGTTCGTTGTTCTGTCGACCGTCAGGGCGAGGCACGCAGGCGCTCCACGAGGCGAGTAGTTGAGTGGTCCGGCACCAGTTCCACGCGGACGACCCTGCCGCCATAGACCTCAACGAAGTCCGCGCCGACGATCTGCTCACGGGTGTAATCGGCCCCCTTGACCAGCACGTCGGGTTCCAGGGCGCGAATCAGCTCGAGGGGGGTGTCTTCGTCGAAGAGGACGACGCAATCGACGGCGGCGAATCCCGCCAGCAACCGGGCCCGTGCCTGTTCCGGAACAATGGGTCGGTCGGGCGACTTGCCGAGGCGGCGGACCGACGCGTCGGAGTTGACGCCGACCACCAGCGAGCCACCCTCGGTGCGGGCGGCTTCGAGCAGCGCGAGGTGGCCAGGATGGAGAATATCGAAGACGCCGTTGGTAAAGACGACATTGCCCATCTCGGCGCGGCGCCATGCCTGGGCCTCGGCCAGCGTGCGGACCTTGCGATCGGTATTCACAGGAGGTGCTCGGCGCCGACGTCGGTCGACTGCCCGCGGAAGAGCAGCTTGAGCAGCGGGGGGGCGACGAAGGTGGTACCCATGACCATCAGCAGGACGACGCTGAAGACATCATCGGTGAGGAGCCCCGAGCGTCGGCCCACGTCGGCAAAGATGAGCCCGACCTCGCCACGAGGCACCATCCCGACGCCTACGGCGAGCCGGCGAAACTTCTTCCAGGGCGAGGCGTAGCCCGCCGCCACCTTGGTGACCACGGCGAGCACTGTCAGTCCGAGCGCCACGAGCAGCAGGAAGCCGCCCCCCGGGCGCGTCGGATTGAGGAGGTTGATGTCCAGCGAACTGCCGACGCTCACGAAGAAGATTGGAGTGAGCAGCGCCCCAACCGGCTTGACCCGGTCCTCAATCGCGTTGTATTGCTCGGTGCGTGCCAGGATGATGCCGGCGGCGAAGGCACCCATGATCATCGCCGACCCCGCCAGGTCCGCCACGGCGGCCAGCGCAAAGGCGATGGCCAGTGCGATCGTCGGGACGGCGTACGACACCTTCATGTTGGCGATGGAGCGGAAGAGCCGTGGCGCCACCCATCCGCCGATGGCAACCGCGATCACCAGGAACCCGACGGCTACCCCCAGAATCCGCGCCACGCTGTAGGGGGAGACCGAACCGCCCGCCGCGATGCCCGATACGACGGTCAGGATGACCAGCCCGAGCACGTCATCGATGACGGCAGCGCCGATGATGATGCGGCCTTCGATGGACCCAAGATTCGAGAGATCGGAGAGCACCCGCGCGGTGATGCCGACCGAGGTGGCCGTGAGCGCGGCGCCGATGAAGACCGCCGCCGTGGAGAGCGTATCCGGATCGCCCATGCCGTGCGGGACGTTCGACCAGAAGAGGTAGCCCGCCAGGAATGGAAGGAGGACGCCGACGGCCGCGACCGATATCGCCGACCCGCCGACCTTCCGCATTTCACGGAGATCGGTCTCGAGCCCGATCTCGAACAGCAGGACCAGGACCCCCAACTCCGCCAGGATGGTGATGATCTCGGCCGTCGGGCCCGCGGCCGGAATGACCCCCAGCGCGCTCGCGCCGAGCACGACGCCGGCCAGCAGCTCGCCGAGGACGGCGGGCTGCCCGATCCGCTCGGCGACCTCACCGAAGAGCTTCGCCGCGACCAGAATGGCGGCCAGGGTCAGCAAGAACCCGGCGATGCTGTGGCCCCCAGCGCCGCCCGCTGCCTCCAGCACGGGCGTGACGGCCCCGGCGGTCAGGGTCATGATATCAAAGCCCTTCGACCGCGCGAGGCCGGAAGTGGAAGGTGTGATTGAAGAGCGGCAGACGGACCGCTTCCTCGTATTCAGCCTCGATGGTGATCTGTCGGGGACGCGAGGTGCGCTTGATCTGAATCCTCTGTGCCTCCGCCGGCAGGCCGAGGCGGTCCACGGTCAGCAGCAACCGTCGGCGGATCACGCCGTCGGCGAGACTCGGGGCCAGGCGGGCTTGTGACCGCATCTCATCCTGGTACTGATAGAACCGCCAGTACACCTCGCCGATATTGATGCCGTAGTAGAGCACCGCGGAGAAGATGAGCATGGTCAGGAGGCAGCCGGTGGAGCTCGACCCCCGCCGGTTCGACGCGCGAATTACCATTGTGATTGCGCTCCGTCCACGATGTCTGTCACCAGTTTGTCCAAGGCGCGCTCCCGACCGTCCTGTTCCCTGCCCGGATCGTAGTTGGCCTCGACGATGAGGCCGTCGCGCTTCCAGATCGCCTTGCCGGCCTTCTGGTCGAAAATCTCAATATTGACCGTCATCTGCAGCGCCCGCTGGGTGACCACCACGTTCTGGTTGCCCGCGGCGTTCGGGGCGCCGACCCCGGTGTACGCCACTGGCAGGTCCGGCTCGTACCGGGTAATCGATCCTCGCACGATGGCATCGGCGGTGGGCTCGCCGGCGGCACGGAGTCCGAGCCGCCCCTCCATGGCCGTCTTGACCGCTTCGTTGACCTGTTGTGTCAGCGCCGGCTCCGTCGTCAGGTTGTCGAACGGCATGATCGCCACGGTCTTGATATCCGATGGCAGCCCTCCCCCGGCAAACCCGTACCAGCACCCGGCCACCAGCGGCAGGCTAAGGAGCAGGCGGAGTCCAGACGGACCGCGGGAAGGCCAGCGCAATCGAGTCAACGACAATCGTGATGTCCAGTCTGGCCGGTACTGAAGGAACGGTGAGCCGTGCGGAGACCGGTGCTCCGTCGGCATCGAGTCGGGTCTCGACGATTCCCATCGTGACCCCGCCACGCTGCCACTCTGCCCGCAAGGTACCCGGGCTTGCGGCCCGGTGGGAATAGCGGACGGTATCCGCGCCGTTGGCCCATTGGAGCAGGGTGTTTCCCTCGCTCCGGGTCCCTCGGCTCCTGGCACCCCGCGGTGGCGGGCGAATGACCCCGAACATCGCCCACATCAACGGGTAGCTGGGAATGAGGCGCGCGATCACATCGGGAGGATGCACCCACTGCGCCTGATCGCCGACCACCATCGCCGCCGCTCCACCAAGACCCAGGGGACCCGCGATGTCGAACCGCATCGAGTCGGGACCCGCCAACCGTGCGCTTCCCCGCCCGCCGACCGAGGCCTGCCCATCGTTGAAGAGCCACCGAAACCGGTTGAGCCGATGCCCCGACGGGGCGGTGGCCGAGGCCCACCGGGCGGCCTCGGCGGCGCTCACCGGGGGCAGGTTCTGCGGAGCGGGAGCTGGGGCCGACCTGACACAGGCCGCCAAGACGCAAAGATAGGAGAGGCGACCCAGGTGGTCAAGCCGAAAGTGTTGTGGCATAGGAGTTTATCGTGGATCAGTTCAAGGACTTCATCGCCTGATGAGCCGGATCGCAGCGCCCTCTGTCACACGGAGCAGTGCGCCTGGTGCCCCCACCACTCGACCGAATATCGTGTATCTGCCGTCCAGCTGCGGCTGTCCCCCGAGGGTCAGGAAGAACTGGCTGCCACCGGTATCGGATCCCGAGAGCGCCATCGCCAGTTGGTAGCCGTCGAACCGTCGCTGGTTGATCTCGTCCCGGATGGCGTACCCCGGCCCGCCCCAGCCATCGCCGCGGGGGTCGCCGTCCCGCACGATCAACGCCGGAATGACTCGCGACCACCGCCCCTTGTCGAAGAAGCGCCGGTCGAGCAGGGTCAGGAAATTGACGACGGTCAGCGGCGCCTCCGGTCCGAAGAGCTCGACCTCGATGACGTCCCGTTGGTCCGTTTCGATGTAGATGTGCGGATGTGCGTCCGGGGACTCCGGGGAGGCGACAAACCGCTGGGCAATCTCCCGGTAGTCCTGGAGGGTGCGATGTGTCTCGATGGGGAATGCCGGCCCCCACCGACTGGAGGCCGCCGGCCAGGCTACTTCGGCCCAGAGATGCACCACGTAGTTGGATGGCCGCGGGGTGCGAGCGAGGAAGTTCCGCGACACCGCATCGGCGTCCTGGTCCGAGAGGCTGGCGAGGGTCCGGAGCGCGAGCAGCGCGCCGATGGCCGCATCGGGTACGGAGTCACCATCGGCACGCTCGTACGCGGCCTTGAGAGGGGCGATATCGTCTGCGACCGGAGCCCGCGCCATCGCCTCGGCTGCCAGCGTGCGCACGCCGACATCGGGATGGTTCAGCAGCCCCCGGGCCGTGGCGAGCAGCTGAGGGTTCGGTCCATCAACAGCCTCAAACCAACCCTCCAAGGCCGCAGCCGCTACCCGCCCATCGGGATCGGTGAAGAAGTCTGGATGCGACACATCGGGGCCCGGGGCCACCCAACCCCACCCTTCGGCGGCGGTAGCGCGCTCCGGCCAGCGGGGACTCGTGGTCCAGTCAGCGGAGAGAGACCGGAAGGAGTCGGCGCTGATCCGCGCCAACCCCAGCAACGCCTCCTGGCGCAGCGCGAACGTGCCCTTCCCTTCACGCACCACGCGGGACAGCTGTGCCACGGCGACGGGTCCCCCCGATTGCCCCAGCGCCCTGGCCGCCTCGACCTGAACGTTGAAGACCGGGTCGGACAGTTCGGCAATGACTTCGTCCGCTGCCTCTGGGCGTCCATAGGTCGCCAAGGACCGCAGCGCGTTGATGCGCACCCCCGCGTTCTCGTCCCGCGCGGCGCGGCCCAGCAGCTGGACAACACTTCCCGGCTCAAGACCGGCGGTCGCGGAGTACCGCGCGGTCAGGGCGCGAGCGGCGTACATCCGCACCGTCGGGTGCTGATCCTGGAGCGCGCCGAGAAACGTCGGTCCCGCGGCGGGTGCCCCGATCTGGCCAAGCGAGAAGATCGCCCGCCAGCGGAGTTCGTCGTCGCTGCTTTCGGCGAGTGCCATGAGTTGTCGGCTCGGGCTTGCCGCCCCGAGCCGCCACGAGTCGAGGGCCGCGTGGCGGACGAGCACGTCGCCGGCTCCCGTGACCGACAGGTTCGCCGTGTTGTTCAGCACTCGGGCGACCATCTCCGCGGCCGCGGGGCCGCCGATCTTCGCCAGGGCAGTGACGATCTCTTCTGCTGTCTCGATCGTCGGCGTCGGCATCGCAGTGAGTTGGGCAATGAGCGGCGCCACCGCCGCCGTATCCCGCAGGAGCCCGAGGGCGAACGCCACGGTGGCGTGAATCGTCGAGTCGCGGTCCTGCAGCATCGGGAGGAGGAGGGCCGTCCCCCGCAGGTCTCCGATTCGGCCGATCGATATCGCAGCGGTGCGCCGGACGATCGGCTCCGGGGAGAGCGTCGCGGCTTCGAGTGTGCTCTGTGCCCACTGGCGGGCGTCTTCCGCCTGGAGCAGCGGGGCAATCGCCTCGACGATGGCGGCGTCCTGCGCCCGAAGCGGGGTCGTCGCGGCGACGAGAAGGGACAGCAGCGAGAGCAGGATGCCAGCGCCTCGTGTGGTCATGCTCATGCTGGATCGCCCACGGGGTGCAGGAGGGCGGCGACCTCGGCCGGCAAGCGGGTCGGCTCGAATTTATGGTTCAGGCTCAGCATCCGCGTTTCGGCGCTCACCAGCAGGGCTCCTGTCTCGGCGTGCGTGAGTCGGTAGGCGAAGGTGACCCGCCGGCTCGCCAGCTCCCGGACCCAGCACCGCACCTGGACCAGATCGTCGTAGCGGGCAGGGCGATGGTATCGCATGGTCAGGTCCCCCACGACAAGGAAGAACCCCATCGCCTCCAGTTCGCGATAGGTCATCCCGGCCTGTCGGAGGTGCTCGGTGCGCGCCACATCGAGCCAGACCGCGTACCGGGAGTGATATACAACGCCCATCGCGTCGATTTCGGAGTAGTTGACTCGAGCGACTGTGTCAGAGTGGGTGACGGGCATGGGAAGCCGGGGACGGGGTTGCGTCAAGGTTGGCCCGGACAGCGGCGAAAGTCAAATGCCACAAGCGCTTGCGAGACAGCCGGAGTGGTTCCTATCTTCTGTCGTGTTCGGCACTCAACTCCTCGTTCTCTCTGACGCCCACGTCGGCGCCACGCCGCCCGAAGTCGAGGAGTCCCTCCTCGCCTTTCTCGAGCGCGCGCCCTCCCTCGGAGACTCGCTCCTCCTCAACGGTGACATCTTCGATTTCTGGTTTGCCTACCCACGCCTGATCCCACGGCGCGGGTTCGAAGTGGCAGCGGCGATACGTCGGGTCCGGAAGCAGATGCCGGTTGCCATGGTGGGCGGCAATCACGATCGCTGGGGAGAAGATTTCTGGGAGAAGGACCTCGACGTGCGATTCGCGCCGCTCCGGATGGAGCTTCTCATCGGTGAGCGACGCGTCCTGGCGTTGCACGGCGATGGCGTGACTGAATCACACTGGTCCGCGGCGGTCCTGCAGCAATTCACCCGACACCCCGCGGTGGTCACGATATGGAAATACGCGCCGACCTGGTTCGCGTTCTGGGTGGTCGACCGGATGACCTACTCGCTGGGGAATACGGTCCGGGACGAAGCGATCCTGCAGCGCGCGTCGGAACGGCAGAGGGCGTGGGCGGAAGCCGAGTTGGCGAAGGACCCCCGACTCGGCTGCCTCGTGATGGGACACACGCACCGGGCCATGCTCTCCGAGCCGAACCCGGGTCAGCAGTTCCTGAATCCCGGCGCCTGGATGGATGGGTTCCGCTATGGCGTCGTGACCCCGACGAGCGCCGAATTGGCGGTCTGGCGAGGCTAGGTGTCTACCCTAACCGCACTAGTTCCGGTTCCCCCAGCCGCTCCCCCAGAAACCTCGCGCCCACCTGAAGGAACCGCGCCTGGTCGTCGCTGACCACGAAGCGATGGCTCCCCGGTACGGTCGTTCCGCTCCCGGTCCCGGCCTCCTCCAGCGCCTCCGCGAGACGGGTCGCCGTTTCCTCCGCGCTGTCGATCAACACCACCTTCCCCCCCATGACCTCGTGCAGCAGCGGCTTCAAGAGCGGGTAGTGGGTGCATCCCAACACGAGCGTGTCGGTCCCGGCATGGCGCAGGGGCCCGAGATACTCGTCCGCGACTAGCCGAGTGGCGGGGTGATCGAACCATCCTTCCTCGACCAGCGGCACGAAGAGCGGGCAGGCGACCTGTTCGATCCGGGCAGCGGGAAGGACTTGTCGAATCGCCGTGGGATAGGCCTGGCTGGCGACGGTGCCGGCGGTTCCGATGACGCCGATCCCTCCACCCCGTGTGGCCTTTGCAGCGGCGCGCGCTCCCGGCTCGATGACGCCGAGGACCGGGACGGGTGACGCTGCACGGAGGGCGTCGAGGGCGTGGGCGGTGCTGGTGTTGCAGGCGACCACGACCGATTTGACCCCCTGCCCCAGCAGCCAGTCGAGGATCTCCAGGCTGTAACGGCGTACCGTGTCCGGCGACTTCGGGCCGTAGGGCACGCGCGCCGTGTCGCCGAAGTAAATGGTCGATTCCATCGGCAGTCGTTCATAGATGGCGCGGGCGACGGTCAGGCCGCCGATTCCCGAGTCGAAGATCCCGATCGGAGCCGCGTTCACCGCAAGCGCACCGGAACGGAGACCGCACCGGCGACCCCCCC
>SPDF01000420.1 GCA_004525055.1 Gemmatimonadales bacterium
AAGTGGTTCGACGCCTACAACAAGGCCACCGGCATCCAGATCAACTACCAGTCGATCGGGTCCGGCGGCGGAATCCGTCAATTCACCCAGGGCACCGTGGATTTCGGCGCCACCGACGGACCGATGAGCCCGGCCCAGATGGAGGCGGTCCAGAACAACGTGCTGCACATCCCGACCGTCATCGGTGCCGTGGTGTTGACCTACAATGTCCCGGCACTCGGTACCGCGCAGCTCCAGCTTGACGGCGCCACAATTGCCGACATTTTCCTCGGCCGCATCACCAAGTGGAACGACAAGCGCATCGCCGGCATGAACCCCGGCGCGGCGCTGCCCAACACCGACATCATCGTGGTCCATCGGTCGGACGGGTCGGGCACCAGCTACATCTTCACCGACTTCCTGACCAAGGTGTCCCGGGAGTGGAAGGACAAGGTCAACTACGCCACCTCCGTGAAGTGGCCGGTCGGCCTCGGCGGCAAGGGCAATGAGGGGGTGACCCAGCAGGTCAAGCAGCTCGAGGGCGCCATCGGATACGTCGAATTGATCTATGCCCTGTCGAACAACCTTCCGTACGCAAAGATCAAGAACAGCGCCGGCAACTTCGTCGTGCCGAGCCTCGCCTCGGCCACGGCGGCTGCGGCCAGCGCCAAGTTCTCCAAGGACACCGATTTCCGGGTGTCGATCACCAATGCGCCGGGGGATCAGACCTACCCCATCTCCTCCTTCACCTGGCTCCTGGTCCACAAGGACTCGAAGGACGCCGCCAAGGCGAAGCTGTTGCGCGACTTCCTGATTTGGATGGTCACACCTGACGCGCAGGGAATGGCGAGCACGCTTAAATACGCGCCGCTCCCCGCTGAGGTGGTGGCACTGATCAAGCCCCGGATTGCCGGACTGACGGCAAACGGCAAGCCGATTCCTGCCATGTAGTTACGCTAGCAGTGCAAACCACGACGGCCGGGTCCCAGGGGACCCGGCCGTCGTTGTTTCCGGGATTCCCGCCGTGACCTTTCCGTTACACAACCGTGACTGCCTGCCCACCGTTCACAGATAGGTTCCCGCGTTATGGATGTTTCGAATCCAGCCCCGGGACATGCGCTGGGCGGTGCCCGGTTCGGCGACCGCCTCTTCAAGGCGTTGCTGACGGTGGCGGCCCTCGCGGTGCCGGTGCTCCTCGGTTTCCTGGTCTGGGAGTTGTGGTCCGGGTCTCGAGAGGCCATCCATGAGTTTGGCTTCGGGTTCCTGACTTCCAGCGAGTGGGATCCGGTAGAAGGTCGTTTCGGCGCGCTCCCCCTCATCTTCGGTACCGTTGTCAGTTCCGCGCTCGCCCTGGTGATCGCCGTCCCCCTCTCGCTGGGCGTCGCGATCTTCCTGACCGAGTTCGCCCCGATGAAGATCCGGGGCCCCGTGGCCTTCCTCATCGAGCTCCTTGCCGCCATCCCGAGTGTGGTCTACGGACTCTGGGGCATCTTCGTGATGATCCCCTTCCTCCGCGCGACCGTCTATCCGTTCTTAAAGGACACCCTTGGTTTCCTCCCCTTCTTCCAGGGGCCGATCTACGGCCCGGGCATGCTCTCCGCCGCCATCATCCTGGCCATCATGGTCATGCCGTACATCATGTCGGTGTCGCGGGAGGTCCTGCTGGCCGTCCCGAACACCCAGCGCGAAGCCGCCATGGCCCTCGGGGCCACGCGCTGGGAGGCGCTGACCGGCGCTGTGCTCCCCTACGCGCGCTCCGGCATCATTGGCGCCGTCATCCTGGGGCTCGGGCGCGCGCTCGGTGAGACGATGGCAGTGACCATGGTGATCGGCAATCGCCACGAGATCGCCGCGTCGCTCTTTGCCCCGGGCTACACGATGGCCGCGGCCATCGCCAACGAGTTCGCCGAGGCGGTGGAGAACATCCACCTCTCCGCGCTGTCCTATGTGGCACTGACGCTCTTTGTCGTGACGGTCCTGATCAACGCGGCAGCCCGCTTGCTCATCTGGCGCGTCGCCCAGGGCGGCGGAGGGAAGTCGGCATGAGCCGCGCTGC
>SPDF01000159.1 GCA_004525055.1 Gemmatimonadales bacterium
GCGTCGTGGATCACCGTCAGTGTCTTGAGGCCGAGGATGTCCATCTTGAGCATCCCGACCTTCTCGAGCGCCCCCATCTCGTACTGCGTAATCATCACGTCTTCCCCGCCGGCCGACTGTCCTGCGCCCTTGGTCGGAGTCGTACAGACCGGGACGTAGTCGGGCAGGGGGCCGGGTGCGATGACGACGCCTGCCGCATGCACCGACAGGTGGCGGGAGACCCCTTCGATTCGGGAGCTGAGGTCCATCAACCGTTCGTAGACCGGATTGCCCTTCACGAGGTCCCGCAGCTCGCTGACCTTCTTGAGGGCCTCCGGGATGGTCACATTGAAGCCCGGGCCAGACGGGATCAGCTTGGTGATCTTGTCCGCTTCGCTGGGCGGAATCTTGAGGACGCGGGCGACATCCTTGACCGCCGCGCGCGCCTTCATCGTCCCGAAGGTGACGATCTGCCCCACGCTCTCCCGGCCGTATCGTTGACGAACGTATTCGATGACTTCGCCCCGCCGCTCGAAGCAGAAGTCGACGTCGATGTCGGGCATCGAGACGCGTTCCGGATTCAGGAACCGCTCGAACAGGAGATCGAAGCGAAGCGGATCGACATCGGTGATGCGGAGGGCGTACGCCACCAGCGAACCGGCGGCCGAACCACGGCCCGGCCCGACGGGGATGCCCCGGTCGCGTGCCGCAGCGATGAAGTCCTGCACGATCAGGAAATAGCCGGCATACCCCGCCGTCTTAATGACGCCGAGCTCGTAGTCCAGCCGCTCAACCACGGCGTCCGACGGCGGCGATCCGTACCGTTCCGCGGCCCCCGCCCGGGCGAGGTGATCGAGGAGGCTTTCGTCCGTCTCGTATCCCTCCGGCCGCGGAAAGCTCGGAAGGAAGTACCGCTTCTCGAAGTCGAGTTCACAGAGGTCGGCCACCCGCTGGGTGTTTTCGATCGTCTCTGGATGGTTGGGAAAGAGCGCCCGCATCTCCTGTTCCGACTTTACGTACGATTCTTCCCCGGTGAAGCGGAACCGCTTGGGATCGTCGAGATCGGCCCCGGTCCCGATGGCCAGCAGGACATCGTGCGCCTCGGCGTCTTCCCGGCGGAGATAGTGCGCATCGTTGGTGGCGACCACGCCGAGTCCGAGGTCCTGGCCCAGCTGCAGCATTCCCTCGGTTACCAGGTCTTCCTCGGGGATGCCGTGCTTCTGGATTTCCAGCCAGAACCGGTCGGGCCCAAACGTCTTGGCGAACCACGCGGCGCTCCGCCGGGCTTCCTCGTAGTTGCCCTGGCGCAGGTACAGCGCCACCTCCCCTGACAGGCAGGCTGCCAGGCAGACGATCCCTTCCGAGTGCGCCGCGAGGACTTCCTTGTCGATCCGGGGGCGCCGGTAGAACCCCTCGGTGTAGCCGATCGAACTCAGCTTGATGAGGTTCTTGTAGCCGGTGCGATTCTGAGCCAGCAGCACCAGGTGGCTGTAGAAGGCTGGAGCCCCGGACGGCTTCTCTCGCTGACGCCGGGATCCGAAGGCCATGTATGCCTCGAACCCGAGAATGGGGCGGATCTGGGCGGCCTTGGCGGCCTCGTAGAAGGACCACGCCGCGTGGAGGTTGCCGTGGTCGGTGACGGCCAGGCTGTCCATCCCCATGCCGCGCACATGATCAACCAGCGCGTCGAGGCGGTTGGCGCCGTCGAGGAGCGAATACTCACTGTGGGTATGAAGGTGGGCGAAGGCCATGACCTGCCGGGCGGGCCGGGCTCCGGGGGCCGACGGCGTCCGGCGGGACACCTGCGGGTCGGATCGGCTACGCGTTGAAAGAGGGGCCGGCTCCTCGCCCCGGACGCGGGACGGCGGTCGGAACCCGTCGAAGGAGGGAAGCTATCGGCCGATCGTGTGATTGTCAAAAGTCGTTGCGCCGCCCTATTTTGTATCTCATCCCCTCCCCCCGACGCCATTCTGGAGCCGCACCCGTGAAGGCTTGGTACCCCCGCCATACCCTCCCCATGATGCTGGGCATTGCCGCGGCGTGTTCCGGGGGTGAGGGTGGCACCGGCCCGACGGTACCGACGCTTACCTGCAGTCCTGGCCCGGCACCGACGGTCATGAATGCGGGGGAGTTCAGAATTCTGAACCCCGCGAGCTCCGCCGGCTGCCTCCGACTCCCCGAGACAGGCCCGGCCGGCGCGGAATACCTCATCGCCGCCCTGTCCACGGCCGGCCAGGTGACATCCACCGGCGTGACGATCGACTACGCAATGCAGGGTGGGGCCAGTGGCAGCGTCAACGTCCCCGCATCGGCTGGCCAGGGACCCTCCTCGCCACTCCTCGACGCGTGGCGGGAACCGTCCACGGCAGGGGAGTTCCACTCGATGCTTCGGCAGCGGGAGCGGGCCCTCGCCGCGGAGCCAGGCGCGCGCTTCGGCGCCGGAGCTCCCGGTCTCGTTTCCCCACCGCCGGTGCTGGGCGTGAAGGACACCTTCAAGGTCTGCGGGAACACCTCCTGCTCCTTGTTCAAGACCGTGATCGCGACCGCCAAATACGTCGGCCCCAAGGGCGCCGTCTTCCTGGATGACGTGGTCCCATCCGGGGGATTCAACCAGGAGGACATCGACACCCTCGGTATCCTCTTTGACGGGGGAATTTCCGGTGCCGCTCCGAACATGTACCAGATTGACACGACCGCGTTTGGCCGGGAGTCGGACATCGACGCCAACGGCAAGGTCATCTTCCTGCTCACGGACGCGGTGAACGACCTCAGCGGCAGCTGCAGCGACGGCGGCATCATCCTCGGCTTCTTCTTCGGCGGCGACCTGCTCCCCCGCAGCGGGAGCAACCCAGGCTCCAACGAAGCGGAGATCTTCTACGGATTGGTGCCCAACGCCAGTGGCGGATGCGCGGTGTCGAAGAATTACGTGAAACAGCAGATCGCCCCGGTGTTCATTCATGAATTCCAGCATATGATCTCGTACAACCAGCATGTGTTGGTGCGGCCAGGGGTGAATGGGGAGGAAGTCTGGTTGAACGAGGGGCTCTCCCACTTCGCCGAGGAGCTTGGCGGACGCCTCCTGGGCGACGGCCCCGGCCAGGGATCGGCATCATCCCGCCTGGTTCAGTTCACGCTGCCGGACCTGCTCAACGCCAACGACTACCTGCTCGACCCTGAGGCGCACTTCCTGATCACGCCTGACAATTCGACCGGCACGCTGGAGGAGCGGGGCGCCAATTGGCTCTTCGTCCGTTGGATTGCCGATCACTACTCCTCCGATTCACTCGGGACGAGCCTGACGAGGCAGTTGGTCGGCACCGCACTCATGGGGAGCGCCAACGTCCAAGCCGCTACCGGCGCCACGATGAGCCAGCTGGTTCCGCTCTGGCAGCTGGCGAACTACCTCGACAACCTCCCCGGATTCACCCCCGTCGATGACCGGCTGCAGTATCCGAGCTGGGACTTCCGCTACATCTATGACACCCTGCACGCCCAGCGCCCCGACCTGGTCTCGCGCAAGTACCCACTCCGCCCCGACAGCACCACGACCGGATCGTACAGCCGCGCCGGGACGCTCCGCGGGGGGTCGGGCCGCCATCTCCGTGTCCTGCAGACCGCGAACACAGCAGCCGTGGATGTCGTCCTCGCCCGGAAGAACGGCGAGTCCTTCCCCGACGACCGGGGCGTCCGCTTCGGCGTGGTACGGATTCGCTGACGGCGGCCTCGGTGCGCCACCTCGTGTTCGCCGCGTTCGCAGCGGCCCTCGTCGCGCCACTCAGCGCGCAGGCGCCGGCGTCGATCGTCAACGTCCTCCCTCCCTCCACCCGGTCGGCGGCCATGGCTGGAGCCGGCGTCGCCCTGGTGGGAGACGCTGGCAGCGTCTTCATCAACCCCTCCGGCCTGGCGACGATCAAGGTGCTGAGCCTCGAGGGCGCCTTCAGCCCGATGCCGGCGGGCGCGACGCTCTGGCAGGGGGCGGGGGCGTTTCGCGTCGGCCAATTCAACTTCGGCGCCGGCGCGGCGTATCTGGTGTTGCCCGACACCGCCGACTACGCCAATAACGTCACCTGGGTTGGTTCTGCCGACTATCGATACGGCCTCCTCGCCCTCGGCCTCTCGGGACGATACGTCTCCGTTACCGACAGCGGTGGGCAGGTCAACCGTTCCTTCACGACCGATGCCGGATTCACCCTCGCGGTGTTCGACATCATGGCGCTCGCTGTTTCCGTCCAGAGCATCGGCAACCAGAATCTCTCTGGACTCGGGGTCGACCTCCCGACCACCACCCACCTCGGCTACATGCTGAATTTCGTGGATCCGCAGGAAACCGCCCGATTTCTGGGCATCATCGAGTGGGTCTGGACCGAAGGCGAAGCCACCCGATTCCTAATCGGCGTGGAGGGCGGTGCGGTGGTGAGCGGGGTTGGGGTGGTGCTCCGTGCCGGCTACGGGCCGCCGCCACTCGCATTGGGAGGCAGCCGCTGGACCTTTGGTGGCGGTGTCGTGTTCGGCAGGCTCGGACTCGACTACGCGTATCAGGCCGAGGATCTCTTCGGCGACGCCATCCACTCGTTCGGCTTACGTCTGACACCGTGAGGATACGATGCGCTGGAGTCCCGTTCGCGTGATCGTCGCCATCGTGGCCGCTCTGATGCTCGGCTTCAGCACGGCGTATGTAGCCAGTGGCGAAGTGCGCTACCTGACCCGGGCCGGACTCGAGGAGACCCAGATCCTCACCGAGCGGAAGCCGATCACCAAGGTGCTCCGCAATCCCGATCTGGACCCCGCTGTCCGCGGCCAGCTTGAACTCGTGCTCGACGCGCGGGACGCCGCGGCCGGCTTTGGGCTCGACGCCGACAAGACCTACACCCAGTACACTGACGTAGGCAGGGACACGCTATTGCTCGTCCTGTCCGCCTCGCAACCCGATTGCCTCTGTCCCATAATCTGGAAGTACCCTATCGTGGGCCGGGTGCCGTACAAGGGGTTCTTCGACCCGAAGATGGCCGAGGCGGCGGCGGCTGAACTCGAAGCCCGCGGACTCGACACCTACCTGAGGCC
>SPDF01000238.1 GCA_004525055.1 Gemmatimonadales bacterium
AGTGACGACGTTCCTCCCTCTCGAGCTCGTGACTAGAGTCACGGCTCGGCTGATGTCGCTGAAGCGACTCGAGCGTGGGGCGACGCAATGAATCACGAACCGGAGCACCCGATTGACTGACCAGCTCTCCCGCCTGACCACGGCCCTGGCCGAGAAGTACCGCATTGAGCGCGAGCTCGGCCAGGGCGGCATGGCCACGGTGTATCTCGCCGAGGATCTCAAGCACGACCGCAAGGTCGCCATCAAGGTGCTGCGCGAGGACCTCTCCGCGTCGCTGGGCAAGGAACGCTTTCTCCGCGAGATCAAGGTCGCCGCGGGCCTCCAGCATCCGCATGTCCTGCCGCTCTACGATTCCGGAGAGGCGGACGGCCTCCTCTTCTATGTCATGCCGTTCGTCGATGGGCTCTCCCTCCGCGAGCGGCTGGTCAAGGAGGGTGAGCTCCCGATCGACGAGGCGGTCCGCATCCTCCGCGATATCGCGGACGCACTCTCCGAGGCACACAAGCACGGCATTGTGCATCGTGATTTGAAGCCCGAGAACGTGATGCTGCGCGGGCGGCATGCGCTGGTCACCGACTTCGGCGTGGCGAAGGCGTTGAGCGAGGCGACGGGACGCCAGTCGATCACCACGGTCGGCATTGCCCTCGGCACCCCGACCTACATGGCGCCGGAGCAGGCGGTCGCTGACCCGATGGTGGACCATCGCGCGGACATCTACGCCTTTGGTGTGGTGGCCTACGAGCTCCTCTCCGGGAAACCGCCCTTTACCGGCATGAATCCGCAACAGGTCCTGGCCGCGCACGTGACCGCGACGGCGGAACCGATCGGCACGCACCGCGCCATGCCCGCCGTGCTCTCGACCCTGGTGATGCGGTGTCTCGAGAAGAAACCGGCCGATCGCTGGCAGAGTGCGGAGGCGCTGATTCCGCAGCTCGAGGCGGTGCTCACGCCGAGCGGGGGTATGACGCCCACCGCGACCCAACCGGTGCGGGTGGACGAGCACGCGTCACCCACTCGGCGCATCATGATCGGTGTGGTCGTTGCGGCGGTCGCCGTGATCGCCGCATTTGCGCTCTGGAACCGGAAGCCGGCCACCGACGCAGCGCTCAACCCGGACCTCATTGCCGTCTTCCCCTTTCGCGTCACCAGTGCCGATGGGTCCCTCGACTATCTGGGCGATGGCATGGTCGACCTGCTGGCGGCGATGTATACGGGCGAAGGCGGCCCCCGCGCCATCGACCCGCGGACCGCCTTGGCCGCCTGGAAGCGCCACGGCGGGGGCGAACAGGCGGAAGCTGCAGGGCCGGCGGCGGCTCGCGATCTGGGCGCTGGGCAATACCTCCTCGGCAGCGTCGTCGGGACCGGGAGCCGCCTGGTATTGAGCGCATCGGTCGGCCGGCCGGGCGAGGATGGCGCGACCATCCAGGCCCGGGTAGAGGGGCCGACGGACAGCCTCTCGAGTCTGCTCGATGCGCTCGTGGGGCAACTGCTGGTACGGACCGCGGGCCTCGCGAGTGACCGGGCGGTTGGATTGTCGTCCTCACTCGAAGCGACGCGTGCCTATGTGGCAGGGCGGGCAGCCAATCGGCGCGGCGACTGGGAAGCTGCCATCCTCCACTTTCAGCGCGCCATCGCGCTCGACTCGTCGTTGACGCTTGCCGCTCTCGGCCTCGCGGAATCAATGGCCTGGGGTGCGTCGGGCGAACTGATGAATGTGCGTGTGCAGGAATTGGCGTGGGCCAATCGCGGCGCGCTGAGCCCCCGCGACCAGGCCGTCCTCGCGGGATACACCGGCGGGAATGGCCCCGCTCCCAACTCCAGGGCAGAAACGCTCAGGGCCTGGGAGTCGGCGGTGAGCCGGTTCCCCGACCTGGCCGACGCCTGGTACTGGCTGGGCGAGACCTATTACCACTACGGCAGGCGGCTTGGCTTCGCGGATCATGAGGCGCGGGCGCGCCGCGCGATGGAAATGGCCTCATCCCTGGATCCGGACATGGTGGCCCCGCTCTTCCATCGGATCGACATGGCGGTGGACCGCCATGACACAGTCGAGGCACGGGAGCTCTTTGCCCGCATCGTCGCACAGGACTCGACCTCGGACACCAGGGGCATCCTGGAGTTCACTATTGCGGAGGGCATCGGCGATTCTGCCGAAGTGCTCGCCGCCCTGGAACGACTCGCACGGACGGGAAACTTCTCCGTACGTTGGGCCCCGGATCATTTGCTGGGCAGAGGGCGAGTCCGGCAGTGGATCGACACGCTTGACAGTCTATCAGATCGGGCCGCAACCAGCGAGGCCATGCGGCGGGTCGTTGCCGTGAACCGCGTGGGGTTCCTGCTGGCGCTCGGGCGACCAACGGAGGCGGTGGCCCTGGCCCGACAGCGCAATGTGTGGGATGATGAGACGGCAGTCAGCGCGGTGCTGTACAACGAAGTCCCGGCGAAAGCCGCCGGAGGCGCCCTGCAGCGGCTGGCCGCGCTCACGCAGGCACCCCCGGCCGGCACGAGATCAGCACGACAGGCACAGTACCGGGCGGCCTGCCTTGTCGCCCAGTGGAAACTGCTGCGTGAACCAGGCGCGTCGGTCACGGCGTTCACGGCCGCCCTCCGGCGAGGGGTTGCGGCGACCGATGCGAACGGCGCCCCCGAAGCCAACCCCGTCTGCCTCGCACTCATCGAGGCGATGTCGGCTACCAACGCCGGGAATGCAGACGGGTTGACCAGGGTGCGCCAGCTCGACTCCCTCCTGCTGCTCGTACCTGCCGGAACCGAGCTCACAGAGGACGGTGGCGATCCAACGTTGCAGGGAGCGGAGCTCCTCCTCGCCCGGGCGCTGGAGCACTACGGCCTAGTCGAGGAGTCGTCACGGGCAGCGTGGCGGGGAGAGGACAAGGCCCTCTGGGGAGCGGGCCTCAGGGATCAGGGCCGGCTGGCCGCACTGGCGGGGGACAGCGCAGAGGCGATTCGGGCATACGAGTACTATCTCGCCATCCGCTGGGACCCGGAGCCCGCGCTGATTCCGCAGCGCGACTCGGTCAAGGCGGAACTGGCGGTGCTGGTGGGGGAGCGGTGAAATGAGCGGATCCGCAGACCTCTCCCGCCTCACCACTGCCCTCGCCGACAGGTACCGCATCGAGCGGGAGCTCGGGCAGGGTGGCATGGCCACCGTCTACCTCGCGCACGACGTGCGGCACGACCGCAAGGTGGCGCTCAAGGTGCTCCGCCCGGAACTGAGCGCCATCCTCGGCGCCGAGCGGTTCCTCGCCGAGATTAAGACCACCGCCAACCTCCAGCATCCGCATATCCTCAGCCTCTTCGATTCGGGTGAGGCCGAGGGGCTGGTGTTCTACGTGATGCCATATGTGGAGGGGGAGAGCCTCCGCGACCGGCTTGACCGCGAGACGCAGTTGCCGGTGGAAGACGCAGTACAGATCGCTCGGGAGGTGGCCGACGCGCTGGCCTACGCCCACGGGCAGGGCGTCATCCACCGCGACATCAAGCCCGAGAATATTCTGCTGCACGGCGGGCACGCGATGGTGGCCGACTTCGGCATCGCGCTCGCCGTCAGCCGCTCCGACG
>SPDF01000347.1 GCA_004525055.1 Gemmatimonadales bacterium
CGTCGGGGTGGGCTCACACCCACCCCTCGAACAGCGAATGCGCGGCTCCGTGTTCGCTGGGAAACAACGTCTCCAATTTGGCCCTCCTCTCGAAACCCCGTGACCGCTGGGTTTTGATCATCCGGCGCGAAATCGCGTCACCGCTCTTGAAGGGGTGGGCATAAGCCCACCCCTTCCTCAGCCCACCAGACGGATTCCCGCTTCCCCGCTTATTTTGCGCCATGCTCTACGACGTCCTCGTCATCGGCGGCGGCCACGCCGGCGCTGAAGCGGCCGCGCTTGCCTCGCGGGCCGGTGCGCGCACCCTCCTGCTGACACAGAACCTCGAGACGATCGGGCAGATGTCATGCAATCCCGCCATCGGTGGGATCGCGAAGGGTACCGTGGTGCGAGAGGTTGATGCGCTCGGCGGCGTGATGGGGCGCGCGACCGACATGTCCCGAATCCAATTCCGGATGCTGAACCGCTCGAAAGGGCCCGCGGTCTGGTCTCCACGAGCGCAGTGCGACCGCGCGTTGTATCGGCGCGCCGTGCGGCAGCTGCTCGAGGCCCAACCCAATCTTCGGTTTGCGCAGGGGACCGCGGCCTCCTTCGTGATCCGCGGTGGTCGGGTGGCAGGAGTGGTGACCAAGGAGGGGCTCACCTTCGAGGCCAGAACCGTCGTTCTGACCACGGGCACCTTCCTCCGCGGCGCCATCCACCTCGGCCTGGACCCGCAGGTGCCGGCCGGAAGGGCCGGGGAATCACCCGCGATAGAAATATCGCAAGCGATTGCAGCACAAGGTATTACTAGAGAACGTTTCAAGACTGGAACTCCGCCGAGAATCGATGGGCGGACCGTCGATTTCTCCAGGCTCACCCGGCAAGACGGCGACGCGGGGCCCTACTGGTTCAGCCAGTTCGAGCGGACGGAGCATCCGGAGCAGTTGCCCTGCTTCCTGACCTGGGCTGGCGCGGAGGTCAAGGAGATCATCCAGCGTCACCTTCAGGAATCGGCGCTCTACGGCGGGGCGATCAGTGGCAGGGGCCCCCGGTACTGCCCTTCCGTGGAGGACAAGGTCGTCCGGTTCCCGGAGGCCGCTCGGCACCAGGTGTTCCTTGAGCCGGAAGGGCTGGGCACGGCGGAGCTCTACGTGAACGGGCTCTCGACTTCCCTCCCAGCGAATGTGCAGCTCGCCTTCCTGCGAGCGGTGCCTGGGCTCGCGTCGGTGGAGATGACCCGGCCGGGCTACGCCATCGAATACGACTACTTCCCCCCGACACAGCTCTACCCGACGCTCGAATCACGCGCCCTGCCGGGGCTCTTTTTTGCCGGGCAGGTGAATGGCACCACCGGATACGAAGAGGCCGCTGGTCAGGGGGCGATCGCCGGGTTGAATGCCGCGCTTCAGGTGCAAGAGCGGGAGCCGGTCGTTCTCTCGCGGGACGAGGCGATGACGGCTGTTCTGGTGGACGACCTGGTTCACCGCGGGGTGGATGAGCCGTACCGGCTCTTCACCAGCAGGGCGGAGTTCAGGATCCTGCTGCGGCAGGACAATGCGCTCCGGCGGCTCTACCCGGTGGCCCGCCGCTTGGGACTGCTCGATGAAGCGGAAATCCGCACCGCCGAAGAGCGCCTGGAGGGACAGGAGACCGCTCTTCGGGAGGCGGCCGAGACGGCCATCTCACCAGGGACGGCGAATCCCATCCTCGCAGCAGCGGGGGAATCCCCCATCGGAGAACCGACCCGACTCAAGGAACTCTGCCGCAGACCGGGAGTGACGCTCGCTTCCCTTCTCTCCGCGACAGGGAGCACGGTGAATCCGGAACACGCCGAGTGGGCGGATATCGAGATCAAGTACGAGGGGTACCTGGTACGGGAGCGGGACGCCGCCACGCGGCTCGCGGAGTTGGACGAGGTCCCCCTCCCCGCCACGCTCGAGTACCATAGCATCCAGACGATTTCCTGGGAGGCCCGTGAGAAACTCAGCGCCGTCCAGCCCACCTCGATCGGCCAGGCGGGGCGGGTGCCCGGCGTCTCCCCGGCGGATCTCCAGAATCTCGCCTTCGCGGTCCTCCGCCAGCGCGTCTGAGTCCTGTCATGGCTTCGGCCACTCCGTGGCCTCGCAACGACAAGAGAGGGCTGTTTCACGTGAAACGACGCCGGCCTCTCCCCACCTGTTTCACGTGAAACACCTCGCCCACCAACCAGTTTCCACGCCTCAACCCTCTTCCGATCTTCCACCATCTCGGGATTGGTATTCGGATATCAATCATGTAACATATTATAGCACAACACGTTACATGATTAGGCTGACTTCGTATTTTCGTATTTTCGTGCGTTCGTGGTGCCTTGGGGCGGGGGGTCGGCTGCCGGCAAGTCGACTCCGGCCGTCTAATCGTCTATATTCCTGTCCTCCCTAACCTTACCTCTTCACCCCAGGCGCTCACCCCGCTCATGGCCAGAGTCATCGCGATTGCCAATCAGAAGGGCGGCGTCGGCAAGACGACGACGGCGGTCAATCTCGCTGC
>SPDF01000057.1 GCA_004525055.1 Gemmatimonadales bacterium
CCTCAGCTGCCGCCGCCGGCCTTCAGCTGGTCTATGACCTTCTGGGTCAAATCCAGCGATCGGTCGGCCGCGACGACCCCGGAGTTCTGCACCCCGACATCAAAGATCATGGCGTACCCGCCAGCGGCACGGACCCCTTCGACCACCGACGTGACGCGCTGCTGAATCGGCTCGAGCAGATCGCGCTCGCGCTGCACTGCCTTGTCCTGCAGATCCTGCATGCGCTGCTCGAGCCGCTGCTGCTGGGCCTCCAGTTCCTTCTGCTTGGCCGTGCGCGCCGAGGGGCTCAGCACGACGGAGCTCTGCTGGAAGGACTGGACCGACGAATCGAGGCTGGCCTGCATCTTCTGCACTTCGATTCGATAGCTGGCGACCTCGCCGGCGTACAGGGATTCCGCCTGGGCATACCCGGGGGCGGCGGCCAACACCAGCCGCGAATTAATGAAGGCGATCTTGCCCGTGGTCTGCGCCGTCATCGGCGGGGCAGCCACCAAGCCGGCCACCAGTCCGACGAGCGAAAGCGTGATTGATAGACGTCCCATCGTATACTCCTGTATGAATGTCAGTGAAGATGCAATTGCCGTCATCAGAAAATGTTGCCGATCTTGAAATGCAACTTCCAGCCGGGTGCCGGCTGGCCCAGAATATCCAAGCGATCAATGCCGTAGGCGAGATCGACCCCGATCGGCCCCAGCGGTGAGATCAAAGCTACTCCAACGCCCACGCCACGGTAGAGGCGGGCCGGATCGAACTGCGACGGCGTCCGGTACACATTGCCGGCGTCGAAGAAGGCGCTGACGTACAGCGACTGACTCATCCGGGCGCCCATCTCGGCGGTGAAGGCGGCGTACGACTGCCCGAAGGCGTCCGGACTGGCCCGACTGGAGCTCGAGAATGGGTCGTACCCATCAGGCGTGATGGAGAACTCCTCGTAGCCGCGGAGGGGGATGCCGTACTGAACACCGCCCATCGAATATAGGTCGGTGAAGAACGGACCTGCATTGCCGAAGATCCACCCCGCCTTGGCCGTCAGCCCGAGCACGAACTTGATCCCGGTGCCCAGCTGAGGCGACCCGCCAAGCCCGCCGAGCGGTACATACCACCGACCCTCATATCCCAGTGTCTGAAAGTCGCCGTCACCGCCGAGCACGCCGCCCGTGAATTCCAGGTTGACGGTCGTCCGCGTGCCGGACGTGGCGAACGGCAGGCCGGCCCGCGTGTCACGGACCAGGCTGAAGCCAACGCTGGACTTGCCGCACTGATTGCAGCTGTAGCGCTCCCGGAGACTGACCGACCCGCCGCTGTAGCTGATCTGCATCAGGCTGTAGGAAGTGAAGAGCCGGGTGTAGCGGGACCCGAAGACCGGGAAGCCCACCTGCACCGAGCCGCCCGCCTGCTGCCGGCGACCGAGGTCGCCGATGATGTAGCGCTGCCGGGAGTTGAAGAGGGCAATCGTGCCGGAGACTCGTGACCCCTGGATCGAAGGGTCGGTGTACGACAGGTTGAAGTCGTTGATGTTCCGGCCGAACTGCCACTGGAACTTGCCCCGTTTGCCTCGGCCGAAGAGGTTCGGCTCTTCCAGCCCCAGGAAACCTCCGAGCCCGGTCCCCTGTCCCAGCGACGCCCCGAAGTTGACGTTGCCGGTCCGCTTCTCGACGACCGTGAAGGTGATATCGACATCCTGCCCGTTCTCCGAGGGCGCGACGTCCGGCGGCGGCAGCGGCTGGAAGAACCCGAGGTTCATGATGTTCTGATAGCTGCGGATCAACAGGTCGCGGTTGAACACGCTCCCCGGCAGGATGACGATGGCAGACCGGATGACGGACTCGTGAGTGACGTCGTTGCCGACGATCATGATCCGGTTGACGGTGGCCGGCGCGCCCTCTTCAATGCGCCACCGGAGGTCCACGGTGGGCGTCCCGTCCTCGGCGATGCGGCGGCTCTCCTCCGGCGTCACGCGGGAGTAGATGTATCCGGTGTTCAGGTAGAGATCGCGGAGCCGCGTCGTGGCGGCCTCCCAGGCGGTGCGGTCGAACGGGGTGCTGGTGGGCGGCGCAGCTCCGGAGCGGACGGCGACAGCACCGCCGAAGGGATAGTAGGCGCCAATCTCGTCGGCGGAATACCGCCGGTTGCCGCTGAGGTCCATGCTCCCGACGTAATAGACCTGCCCTTCTTCCACCGTCAGCGACAGTGCGGCCTTCCCGGTTTCCGGATCGGCGAGCACCGTGTCCCGCACCACCTGGAAGTCGATCATGCCCTTCGAGCCGTAGAACACCGGCAGCCGCTGCCGCATGTCGGACTCGACCCGGTCCTCATCGTAGCTGCCCTTCTTGAACCAGAGGAAGCCCTCCGGCTTCGTGGACATGTGGCTGGCCACTTCCTTATCGGAAAAACGCTCATTCCCCTCGATCAGGATCTGGCTGATCGTGATCCGCATCCCCTCGAGGACCTGAAAGACCACTTGCACCGAGCCGTCCTGTTGCGGAAACTCGGTCACGGTGGTGCGCGCCTGGAAAAACCCCTTGTCGGCGTAGACCGAATCGATACTTGCCCGACTGCGCGCGACCGCGGCTCGATCGAGGGGGCGGCCGGTGACGAGGGTGACGCGGTCTCGTACCGATTGCTCGGACAGTTGCCGAACGCCGAGGAGGCTCCACGCCGAGAGGATCGGGCGCTCCCGTACGACGAGGACCAAAATGAGCATGCCGTTCGCCTCCCGCTGATCCACCCGGACATCGTCGAACTGTCCGGTCTGGAAGAGCGCCGTGATGGCACGCTGAATATCGCGGTAGGTGACGGGCTGGCGGAGGATGAGGCCGGAGGTCCCGGTGATTTGCGCCGCGCTGATGCGGGCGTTGCCCTCGACCACCAGGCTGTCCACCGGGGGGGAGGACACGTCCTGACCGCGCAGCGGGTGCGCTGCCAGGACGAGGAGAACCAGCAGGGGGATGCAGCGACGAAGCATCAGCAGAGGGCGTCCGGACGCGCGGTCAGCCGCCCCCACCGTGAGGGCGCCCGACCTCGCACGACTCAGGCCTGGGTCCCGGACAGGGCGCGGAACGCCAGCGACTTGCCGTCAGGCGCCAGATCGACCTCGATCTCGTCGCCCCGGGTGATTTCGCCGAGCAGGATCTTTTCGCTCAACGGATCCTCCACGAACTTCTGGATGGCGCGCTTCAGGGGCCGGGCGCCGTACTGCTGGTCGTAGCCCTGGTCTGCCAGGAAGTCGATCGCAGGCTGGGTCAACCGCACCTCGTCGCCGAGGCGTCTGGCGACCTCGCGGAGCAGGATGCTCACGATGGCGGCGATATGTTCCCGACTCAGCGGGTGGAAGACGATCACGTCGTCGAGCCGGTTGAGGAACTCAGGATTGAAGACCTTCGCCATCTCCTCCTTGACCTTGCCGGCCATGGTCTCAAACGAGGCGTCCACGCCCTGCGAGTGGAAGCCAAGGCTCTTGGACTGCGTGATGTCCCGCGCGCCGACGTTGGAGGTCATGATGACCACCGTGTTCTTGAAGTCGATGACGCGCCCATAGTTGTCGGTCAGGTGCCCCTCATCGAGCACCTGCAACAGGATGTTGAAGACGTCGGGATGGGCCTTCTCAATTTCGTCGAGCAGGACCACCGAATACGGCTTGCGGCGCACCAGCTTGGTGAGCGTGCCGGAGTCCTCGTAGCCGACGTACCCCGGGGGAGCGCCGATCAGCCGGGAGACGGAGAACTTCTCCATGTACTCGGACATGTCGACCCGGATGAGCGCGGACGGATCGGCGAAGAGGAACTTGGCCAGCGCCCGCGCCAACTCCGTCTTCCCGACGCCGGTGGGCCCGGAGAAGATGAACGACCCGATGGGCCGGTCGGGATCCTTGAGCCCCGCGCGCGAACGGCGGATGGCCCGGGATACCGCCCGGATGGCCTCGTCCTGCCCCACGACGGCCTCGTGAATCTCCTCCTCCATCCGGAGCAGGCGTGAGGCCTCCGCTTCCTGGATCCGATTCACCGGAATCCCGGTCCACCGGGAGACGATGAACGCGATGGCCTCCTCGTCGATGATGGGACGGTGGGTCTGCCGGTCCTTTTCCCATTCCTCCTGACGGAGGCGGATCTGGTTCTGCAGGTCGCGTTCGCGATCGCGCAGCGACGCCGCGCGCTCGAAGTTCTGGTCGCGGACGGCCTCTTCCTTGTCGGTGTTGACCTTCTCGAGGTCGCTCTTGAGCGCGGCCACCTCCGGCGGGGGCGCCTGGGAGGCGAGCCGCGCGCGGGCGCCCGCTTCGTCGATGACATCGATGGCCTTGTCCGGCAGGAACCGGTCGGTGATGTAGCGCTCGGAGAGCTGGGCCGCCGCCGTGAGTGTCTCGTCGGGGATGCTGACGCGGTGGTGGTCTTCGTACTTCTTGCGGAGCCCCTTGAGGATCTCGAACGTCTCGTCGAGCGAGGGCGGCTCCACGACCACGGTCTGGAACCGGCGCTCGAGCGCGCCATCCTTCTCGATGTACTTGCGGTACTCGTTCAGGGTCGACGCGCCCACGCACTGCAACTCGCCGCGCGCCAGCGCGGGCTTCAGCATGTTCGAGGCGTCGATGGCCCCTTCGGCGGCGCCGGCACCGACGAGCGTGTGCAGTTCGTCGATGAACAGCACGACGTGGCGGTTCTGCGCGATCTCGTTCATGACCGCCTTCAGCCGCTCCTCGAACTGTCCGCGGTACTTGGTGCCGGCGATGACGGCCGCCATGTCGAGCGACAGCACACGGTGGTCGCGGAGAACGTCGGGGCAGTTGCCGCTGGCGATCAGGAGCGCGAGCCCCTCGACGATGGCGGTCTTGCCGACGCCCGGCTCGCCGATCAGCACCGGGTTGTTCTTCTTGCGTCGGGCCAGGATTTCCATGACGCGCTGGATTTCACTCGCGCGCCCGATGGTCGGGTCGAGCTCGTCGTCGGCGGCGAGTTGCGTGAGATCGCGGCAGAAGTGATCCAGGGCCGGCGTCTTGGACTTCTTTTCGGACTTGCTCGCCGGCTGCGGCTGCCCGGTCGGCGCCGTGGACGTCGGAGCCGGCAAGTCACTCCCCAGGATCCGCAGCGTCTCGGCGCGCGACTGCTCGAGGTTGACGCCCGCATCCGCGAGCACCTGGGCCGCGATGCCCTTCTCCTCGCGCAACAGGCCCAGGAGGAGGTGCTCGGTTCCCACGTAGGAGTGGTTGAGTTCACGGGCCTCGACCATCGCCAGTTCGAGGACCTTCTTGGCGCGGGAGGTGTACGGCAGGTCGGGCCCGGCCGCCGCCGCCGCCTTCCCGCGCTTGACGGTCTCTTCGATTTTCTGCTGGATGTCCTCGAGGTCCACGTTCAGATTCTGCAGCACGCCAGCGGCGACACCCTCACCCTCGCGGATGAGGCCGAGCAGAATGTGCTCGGTGCCGACATACTCGTGGTGCAGGCGGGCCGCCTCTTCGCGGGCCATCTGCAGGACCTTCCGGACGCGGTCAGTGAAGTTGTAGCCGTTCATGGGGTCACCCTGCTCGCCGTCCTTCGTCTTGCAGCAGCGTTCGCACGAAGTCGGCACGGCGGACGCCAAGCGACGGATCGTCGAGCGCCACGCCGTGTGCCGAGGCCAGGTGCGCCGGCTGCGTGTGAACCAGCATCTTGTTGAGGGCGTAGAATCCGACGTCGGGAATCACCTGCAGCCCCACGCCGAGTCGAACGCCGCTGAGGAGATTCATCGCCTCATCATAGGAAAGCGTTCGGGCATAGCGCAACAGCCCGTACGCGCGCCACACTTTGTCTTCAATGACATCACGCGCATCCCGCAGGAGCACCGCGCGCGCCTCTTCCTCGTACGTCATCACCTCGCGGACCATCTTGCCGAGGTGATCGAGCAGGTCCCGCTCCGACTTACCGAGGGTGGTCTGGTTCGACAGCTGGAAAAAGTTACCGACGACCTCGCTGCCTTCGCCGTACAAACCCCGGACGGCCAGCCCGACCTGGGCCAGACCCTGCAGCACCTTCGAAATTTCCTTGGTCAGCACCAGCCCGGGAAGGTGGATCAAAACAGAGGCGCGCAACCCGGTTCCGACGTTGGTTGGACAGGCGGAAAGGTAACCAAACTCAGGGTGAAATGCGAAGGCAAGTCGTTGCCCCAGTTCACTGTCCAGCCGATCGACCTCGGCGTACGCCGCCTCCAGCGCGAACCCCGAAACGACCCCCTGCAAGCGGAGGTGGTCCTCCTCGTTGACCATCGCGCCCACCCGGTCCTGCACCAGCAGCGCGGCGCCCACCGGGACCGGCTCGCCCCCCAGGCCCGCGAGCTCCTTGCTGACCAGATGCCGCTCGTGCAACAGCAGCCGGTCCCGGAGGTCCAGGCGGTCCAACCGGAACGTGGCCGCCCGCCCCAGCGCGTCGGTTCCGGCCACCGCTCCGGCCATCGCCTCCGCAATCGCCTCGCGGTCACGGGCGGCGTTGCGGGTGGCGAAGGGCCGACCCGCCAGATTCCGGGCGAGGCGGATGCGCGTCGAAAGGACCAGCGGACTGGCCGGGCCGGATGCGTCGATCCAGCCAATGCCGCCGTCCGCCAAGAGCGTCAGGTCGATCATTCCAGGCCTCGCAGCCGGTCCCGCAGTTCGGCAGCCTGCTCGAAACTCTCGTCCGCCACGGCGCTGGCCAACTGCTCCCGCAGACGCCGCACCAGGGCCGCCTGGTCGGTCGGCTCCGCCCCCGGCTGCACGTAGAACTCGCCGACATGACGGGTGGCGCCGTGGAGTCGGCGGGTCAGGCCACGGAGCGGGCCCTCGAAGGTGGTCCAGCAGGTGGCACACCCCAGTCGTCCGGTGCGCCGGAAGTCTTGCAGGGTGGCACCGCAGCCGGGGCACTCGGCAAGCGCCGCCCCGCTGCTCAGCGACGAGTCGATGGAGACATCCGTCCCCATCGCCGCGAGGAACGCACCCAGCGGCGTCTTGGCCGACTCCTCCCCCTCCGGCACCCCCCGCTCCGCCGCGCACTTCTCGCAGAGGTGGAGCACGCGCACCGCGCCATCCTCGACCTTCTTCAGGAGGACGACGGCCTCGCGGTCCTCGCATTGTTGGCAGGTCACGCGGGTATCTCCGCCCGCACCGCGGGCACCAAGAGCCCACCTTCCATCGACAGGAGGCGATCGGCCCGGTCCGCGAGATGCCGGTTGTGCGTCACCACCACCAACGCCGTCTGAAAGTCGCGCGCCAGTCCCGCGAAAATCCCGTGCAGATTTTCGCTATGCGCATGGTCGAGGTTTCCCGACGGCTCATCGGCCAGGACGATCGCTGGGGCGTTGGCCAGGGCGCGGGCCACCGCCACACGCTGCTGCTCGCCACCGGAGAGTTGGGTCGGGAGGTGCAGCCGGCGCGCCGAGAGCCCGACCGACTCCAACAGGGCGTCGGCCCGTCCACCCGCCTCGACATCGTCGGCCCCGGCGATCAGGAGCGGTAGCATCACATTTTCCCGCGCGTTGAACTCGCGTAGCAGGTGATGGAACTGAAAGACGAATCCGATCCGCGCATTACGCAGCGCGGCGAGTTCCGCGGCGCTCCGACTGGCATAGGGCTCGCCATCCAGCAGCACTTCGCCGGCCGTCGGCGCATCGAGCGCACCGAGGAGATGGAGCAGCGTGCTCTTCCCCGCCCCGCTCGCGCCCATGATGGCCACGAACTCTCCCCGGGAGACGCTCAGGTCCACCCCCGCCAACACGTCGATCGGTGAGCCGTCGCCTCCGAGATAGGTCTTCCGCAGTCCGCGGGCCTCCAGGACGATGCTCATTCGTGGCGGATCGCGTCGACCGGCGTGAGCCGGGTGGCGGCGCG
>SPDF01000045.1 GCA_004525055.1 Gemmatimonadales bacterium
CGCGATGTCGCTCAAATCGCCGCTGAAGGTGGCCCGCGCGAATCGGTCGGGGAAGGTGAACTCCCCCGCGTCGTCCACCCCGCTGCCGCTCAAGTTGAAGCTGACGGCGGTGAAGCCAGCCTTTGCCAGCCGTTCCGCGACCGGAGGGAACATCCCCCAGTCCTTGAATCCTTTAAATCCGTGCAGGAGCAGGACGGCTGGCCGCGGGCGGACCCGATCGCCGGTACGCACATCAATCAGGATATCACCGAGGGACCCGGGCAGTCGGTGGCGGGTGAGCGTAGGAGTGGCCACCTCTACCTCACTGCCCCGTCGAGGAGCTCGACCTCGCCGGCGGTAGCGTCGAGCCGGGCCGTCACCCCAAGGGGGAGGGTCCACTGATCGTCCACATGGCCGATCGGAAAGCCGTAGGCCACGGGGACCTTGAGCGGCGCAAAATAGGTGGCCAGCACTTCGTCGAACCCGAGCGAGCCGCCGTCGGTACCGCGCTTGAGCTCGGTAAACTGCCCGACGATGATGCCGGCGACTCGTTGCAATGCCCCGATCGATCGGAGCTGTGCGAGCATTCGGTCCACCGAGTAGAGATCTTCGCCGACATCCTCGATGAACAGGATCGCGCCATCCAGCTTCGGGAAGTACCGGGTCCCGATCAGGCACTGCAGGAGCGTCAGGTTGCCGCCGACCAGCGGTCCG
The DNA here is from genome assembly GCA_004525055.1 of Gemmatimonadales bacterium. Classification (GTDB taxonomy): domain Bacteria; phylum Gemmatimonadota; class Gemmatimonadetes; order Gemmatimonadales; family GWC2-71-9; genus SPDF01. The sequence goes on from SPDF01000045.1 coordinate 694, forward strand.
GTCGCCTGCCCCGGGATGAGTGTCACGATCCGTCCACTCGTGGGAACCAGCACGTCGGCGGGAGGGGCAACGCGACCGAGGCGCCCGGCGGGATTGACGGTGGTGAGGATCCGGTCGAAGTGCCAGCGACTGAACGGCGTCAGTGGAGCGCGCCCCATCGGCGCGTGGAAAGTGACGAGCCCCGCCTCGACCTGTGCCGCGTTGAGCAGTGCGGTGATGTCGGAAAACCCCATGATGGCCTTCGGGCGCTTCCGCAGCGGGGCGAAATCGACCCCGTCGAGGATACGAGTCATGCCGTACCCGCCTCGGAGGCACCAGACCGCGTCGATCCGCGGGTTGGCGATGGCGGCGTTCAGGTCGCTCAGCCGCTGCTCGTCGGTACCAGCGAGATACCCATAGTGCCGGTAGGCGTTCGGCCCGAGCACCGGTTCGTAGCCCAGCGCCCGGCAGAGCTCCTCGCCACGGAGCAGGTCATCGTGCTCCAGCAACGGGCCGGCCGGCGCGACAAGCGCCACCCGGCTGCCAGCAGCCAGCACTGGCGGTTTCACGAAATTCTTTGACCCCATTCGGACTCCCCTGCTAGATTGAAGGCGCCACTTTCAGGAGGATCGCATTGCGCGCTTCCCATCCGGCCCTCTTGGCCGCCAGCCGCGTGATCTTCGACCTGCGGGACGAGATGGTCTCCCAGTGGGCCGACTGGCTGGGTGACCGCATGCAGACCTCCACCACAATACCTCGCCCGGTCATCGAGCGGGAGTTGCGGCTGATCGTTGAGTTGCTCGGCGAGATGGTCGGGCCGGTCCGCCGTGCAACGAAGCCGGTCTGGTACCACGCCTGCGAGCATTTTGGGCGGTTGGCGGCGGCGCGCGGCCTGGCCGCCGGCGAGGTGGTCGACGAGATGCAGTACCTGCGCGAGCTCCTGATCCGAAACCTGGCGCCGATCCTTGCAGCGATGCGCCCACGTAGGGCCATGGCCATCATGCTCCAATTGAACAGGGTGCTGGACAAGGGCGTTGGCGTGGCGGTTATCGGGTATACGGATGCTCTGGTGGCCACCATCTTCGCCCAGAACGGCGTGCCGAGCGAGGGCACGGCCGTGGACGCGGAGGAGGTCGGTCGTCAGCTCGAGCAGCTCGAAGCCGAGCTCGCGGCCGTCACCCGCAACCAGTAGGTCCAGTGGTAGAACTGCCTTCGTTCTGGGCCGCCCTCCCGTGGGCGGTTCCCTTTCTTGCCTTTTTCCGCCTTGCCCGTCGTCAGCCCAGCCTGGGCCAGGCGCCGCTCGCGAGCGGGCGTCTTGTGTCCGTGATCATCCCGGCGCGCAACGAAGAAGACAACCTCCCCATCCTCCTGGACTCACTCCTCCAGACATCCTACCAGCCGGTCGAGATTCTTCTGGTCAATGACCGATCGACCGACGGTACGGCGGTCGTCGCGCGGCGGTACGTGGAGAGAGACTCGCGAGTGCGGCTCATCGAGGGAGCCGAACTCCCTCCCGGATGGTTCGGGAAGCCGTGGGCGTGTGTGCAGGGATACCGCGCGGCCAGAGGCGACCTCCTGCTGTTTACCGACGCCGACACCCGGCACGCACCGGAGCTCCTGGGAAGAGCGGTGGGTGCGCTCGAATCCGACCAGCGGGATCTGGTGACAGTCATGGGGCGGATGATCTGCGGGTCATTCTGGGAACGGGTCATCATGCCCATCATCACGGCGCTGCTGGCGATTCGCTTCCACCCCTCGGTGGTCAACCGGGCCCGCAGCGCAAGTGAAGTGATCGCCAACGGGCAGTTCATCCTGGTCACCCGTGAGAGCTATGAGGTGGTGGGGACGCACGAAGCGGTGAAACACGAGGTGGCGGAGGACCTGGCGATGGCGCAGTTGTACTTCCGCGCCGGACGGCCGCTGTTGTTCGCGTTTGGGCTGAAACTGCTGGGGACCCGGATGTACACCAGCCTGGCAGGCATGGTGGAGGGATGGTCGAAGAATGTCTACGTCGGGGGGAGGCGGTCGTATCCGGACGAGCCGGTCCGGCGTGCCATGATGCCCGTGATGTTCGGTCTCGGCGCACTCTTCTGGCTGCTGCCGCCGGCGGCGCTGCTCCTGGCGTTGGCCGGTGTCACACCGGGATGGCTGGAACCGGCGGCCTGGGCCACCGGGCTCAGCGCGTTGTTCTGGGTGCTCTTCGACGCGGGGTTCGGCATCAACCCGCTCTACGGGTTGAGCTACCCGCTGGGAGTGCTGATGACGGGCTGGATCTTTGCGCGCTCGACGCATCGTGGAGAGCGCAAGATCGAATGGCGGGGGCGCACCTACTCGAGCGAATGAGCGGGCGGTTGCGCTCGACCCCCGCCCGGCGAATCTTTATCCGACACCACCTCCCGGAGATGGCATGGAACTGACGATCACGGAAGAGATGCTGGCGGCCCTGGAACGGGCCGCCGACAGGCCGGATTGGCTCATCGAGCAAGTGGCACGGATGCGCACCGAAGGGGCCCCATTCATCCTCCCGCTCGGCTCCCAGCAGAGCACCGCGCTCGAGGAGCTCTGCGCCATGAACATCCGGTTCACGGCGGACGGCAAGGTGAAGCCGGAGCACGCGGCGCTCGACGCGTTGTCGATTCTGGTGCTGGAGAACTCCTAAGGCACCACCGCCAGGCACTCCACTTCCGTGCGCGCCCCGAATACCAGCCCGCTGCTCCCCAACGCACTCCGCGCCGGATAGGGCGGAGAGAACACCTCCCGATACACCGCGTTGAAGGCACCCCACTCGCCGATGTCGGCGAGGAAGATGGTGCACTTCACCACGTCCTTGAGCGACGCCCCATGCCGCTCAACAATCGCGCGGATGTTCTCCAGCACCTGGCGCGACTCGGGTCCGATGCCACCGGGTACGAGCTCGAGTTTGCCGGGCACGTTCCCGATCTGCCCCGACACAATCAACATGTTGCCGACCTGGACCGCCTCGGAGAACGGCATCCCCCGCAAGGCGGAGTCACCCGCGAGGAAGAACTGGGTGGTCGGGCCTGCCGCCGGTTCGGGGGACGGCGACTCGCAGCCCAAGATCGATACCGTGCTGAGAGCGAACAAGATGGAGCGAGAGGCAGGGCGCATGGATGGATCTCCTTTGAAGCTCCAATAGAGCACCCGATCGAGGAGTCCGCCAGCCGCCCCGATACGGGACCGTCGAATCGGCCACCCCCCTCGTTCGAATGATGTCCCTACCCTCCCCTCTCCATCGCATCCTGTGGCACACACTCCCGGGATGCGCTCGTGCTTTCAGGCCACACCCTGCAGTCCATTCTCGCCCTGCACGACCTACCTTACCTCGTGGCCTCGCTCGGCCACGAACCGCTGTGGGAACCCCTCGATGTAGCCACCCTCGACCTCGGCCGTCGATCCGATCCACCATCGGAGGCAGCAGTCGTGGGCCGTCTTGGCGGATTCACCTGGTACGCTGTGGCATCCGACAACCCGACCCGACAGGCCCCTCGCATCGCCCGCCAACTTGCCGAGCGCGGACGGATGTGCGGCGTGTTCGGTCTGGACCCCGGTGAGCGGCACTTGGCCGTGTCGGTGGCCTTCGACGGAACGCCAACACTGGAAGTGGACCTGGCGCGCCCGAGCCAACTCGCCACGAGTTGTCTGGCCCGCATTGGTAGCACCGAATCCGGCGGCTCCCTCGGCATCGCTTCCCGGGCGGCGGAAGCCCTCTCCGGAGTGGGGCTTGGGCGGCAGTTCTTCGCCGCGTTCCGAGCTACTCTCGACCGATTCATGGGCGCGCTCCCTGGAAGCATCCAGGAGCGGCACCGGCATGAGTTGGGACTTCTACAGCTCACCCGTGTCCTCTTCCTCTACTTCGTGCAGGCAAAGGGCTGGCTCAACGGTTCCGATCGCTTTCTCCGGACACATATCGATGACTGCCTTTTTCATCGGAGAGGCATTCACCGGCACCTGCTGCTGCCACTCTTCTTCGGGACGCTCAATCAACCCGAACGGAAGCGGGGACGGGCCGCACGCAGGTTCGGACGCATCCCCTTCCTGAACGGGGGTCTCTTCGAGCCACACCCTCTCGAACGACGATACCGGCCCGACATTCCTGACGCCATCTGGCGCGACGCGTTCGACACCTTATTCGAGCGCTACCACTTCACGATTTCCGAGGCGGCTCCGGGCAGCATCGCGCCGGACATGCTGGGTCGGGTGTTCGAGGGGGTGATGGAGCCGGGTGCGCGGAAGCAGAGCGGCACCTACTACACGCCCCGCGCGCTGGTGCGCGGAGTGTTGGACGCGGCTCTCGCTGGTTTGGTCGGCGGCCATCTCAACATCTCCGATGCCGATGCCCTCGGCCGGTTGGAGGCCGGCGATGCCGCATCAGTCCAGCTGCTCGACGATGTCGCGATACTCGATCCTGCCGCCGGCTCCGGTGCGTTTCTCCTCGGCGCGCTGGAAAGACTGATTGCCATTCACGCCGCAGCTGGGCAGCACAGGTCGCCGAGGCAAATTGTCGCACGAAATCTCTTTGGTGTCGACCTCAACCCGGCGGCGGTACGACTTTGCGAACTCCGACTCTGGCTGGCAATCCTCAGCGCCGAGCCGGACGGCCTCCCAGATCAAGTCGAGCCGCTGCCGAATCTCGACGCGTATGTCCGCCAGGGAGATAGCCTCGCTGATCCGCTGCGCCTGATGCTGAGGCACCCACTGCGAGCATCCATGCTCGCTGCCCCCTTGGAGGCGGCTCGGCGTGCGGCGGCGGTGGCCAGTGGCCGCGCAAAGCGCGAGGCAATTCGATTGCTCCGCCGCGTGGAGCTGGACGCCGCGATGGAGCGCCTGGACCAGGCGATCCTGGAGCGTGAGCGGGACGTGCACGGGCTCGTGGAAGCTGGGCGGGATGTAACGCTATTCGGAGACCGACGAGGCCTGAACGCGCGAACGCGCCGCTTGCTCCGCGTCGCACGAAGCGAGCTCAATGTCCTGCGTCGTTCACGACGACTGCTCAGGGAGGAAGGGGTCGCCCCTGCGTTCGACTTCGACACCCAATTCGGCGATGTCACGGCACGAGGAGGCTTCGACCTCGTCGTTGGAAACCCGCCCTGGGTTCGTGCCGAGGCGTTACCGGCACGGGCTCGCTCTGAGTTGCGGGATCGCTTCTGTTGGTGGCGCGCCGGGCGCGGGTCGGGATACAGCCATCTGCCCGATCTCGCGGTGGCGTTTCTGGAGCGGGGATGGGAATTGACCCGACCGGGTGGCGTCCTTGCGATGCTGGTGCCTGCGAAGCTCGCGACCGCCGCATATGGGGCCGCCGCCCGCGCCGCCCTGGCGGAGGGAGGGACCCTGCTATCGGTGGCCGACCTCACGCGTGAGCCGGCGGCGGTATTTGAAGCGACGACCTACCCGCTGGCCATCGTAGTCCGGGCGAACCGACCACCGGCCGGCCACCGCCCGCAGCTTGGCTTGCACCCTGCTACCCGATCCCCGATGCCCCCAGCCGAACGACCGGGGGCACCGTGGGTCCTGCTGCCGGGAGGGCTGCAGCGAGCGCTAACACAGTTGCAATCATTTCCCCTGCTCTCGGATGCCGTACGGATCCGGCTGGGAGTCAAGACCGGGGCGAATCATCTGTTCCTTGCCCCGGCGGCCGACATCGAGCCAGCGGTTGTGCGGCCAGCATTGCGTGGCAAGGACATCCGCGCGTTCAAGGGGCAACCCTCCGGTCGAATCATCTGGACACACGACAGTTCGGGCAGCGTGCTCCCCTCTCTCCCCCCTAACGCCACCCGCCACTTCGCCCGTCACTCGGAGGCGCTGCGCGGTCGCAGTGACGATGGAGGCCCGGTGCCGTGGTCGCTTTTCCGGGCGGCGGCCGGCAGAGAGGTCCCGCGAGTGGTGTGGCCGGACCTCTCCCTGCGTCTTGAGACGGCCTGTCTCGTGGATGAGGGGGAAATCCAGTGGGTACCCCTCAACAGCTGCTACGTGGTGTCGACGAAATCGGCTGGAATCGCACTGGCGCTCTGTGGGTGGCTCAACTCGACGTGGGCCCGCGCGGCCGCCCGCGCGACCGCCGACCCCGCAAGCGGCGGGTATGCCCGGTTCAACGCACGCGCCGTCGGTGGCGTTCCGCTGCCGCCTGAGGCGCTGAATGACGACCGGCTGACCGTTCTTACACGGCGAGGTCGCGCGGGGGAGGAGGTGCAAGGTGAACTCGACGAAGTGGTCGGTGAATGGCTACAACTCGGGGAGCAGGACCGGCGGGTGCTCTCCCAGGTGGTGGGCGTGGGCACCCCGCGTCGTCGCGGAAGAGCTGCGGCCGCTCGTTGATCCGCTGCCAGGCCTGCTCGCCCCAGGGCCTGCCGCACATCCAGCCACCGTCGCGCGGGCGATCGCAGCCACGCTGGCCCCAGCCCGCGCCTCTGACGACGCGCCTCCCTGGCTCGATACGGCGCAGGCGGACGCGTTCAGGGTCCTGCTGCATGCCGTGAGGTATCACGGCGCCGTGCTCTGCGCCGACCCGGTCGGCAGTGGCAAGACGTATCTCGCGCTCGCCATGGCACAGGCGTTCGCTGGCGAAGCGGCTGTCTGCATCGTCCCTCCCGCGCTCATCTCACAGTGGAGGGACACGGCACGGCGTCTGGGGATACCTGTCACGGTCTGGTCGCATGCGCAGCTCTCGCGCGGTCGGCTCCCACCTGGCGACCCCGCACTCGTCGTCGTGGACGAAAGCCATCACTTCCGTCACCCCGGCATACGCCGATATCGAACACTCGCACCCTGGCTCATCGGTCGACGGGTGCTCCTGCTGAGCGCCACACCGATCGTCAACCGTCCGTCGGATCTATTCCACCAGCTCCACCTTGGCTTGCGGGATGACGCCCTCGTCGACGATGGGGCAATCTCACTGCGGGCGGCCTTCGACCACGACTCAGTCCCTCCTGCGCTCGGCCGGTTCGTCCTACAGCGGAGAGTCACCGCCCGCGTTCCCCGGTGCCGCTACCGAGACGAGGTGGTGAGGAGCGGGTCCATCCCCATTCTTGCCGAGCTCGATGCGCTCGGCCTCTCCACCCACCCCGAAGTCGCCGCGCTGATCCGGGCGGTCCTGCTCCACGCCGCCGCGTCGAGTCCCGCCGCACTGCTCGCGACCCTCCGGCGATACCACCACCTCCTCCTCCAGGCGCAGGACGCGATCGCGGCCGGCATGATGCCTGATCGACGGAACCTGCGCCGGATTATCGGCAGTTCCCAGGAGCAGCTCGTGATGTGGTCGCTCCTGCCCGGCGGCGAAGCGCAGGGGGAACTCCGCCTCGATGACCTGCCGGCGCTCGACAACCTCATTGCGGAGACTCGTCGGGCTGCCGACCAACCCGACCCGAAATCGAGCCGCCTCGCGGAGATCCTTGATCACCACATACCCACACTGGTATTCGTCACCGCGCGGGAAACGATCACCTACTTGCGCAGGTGCCTGCCAGACCGCTGGCTGGCCTGGTGCAGTGGACGGCGGGCCGGAATCGGCGAATCGACAATGTCACGCGTTGATGTCCTGCGCTGGTTCCGGCCAGACGCTCCCCTCCACCCGCCTGGACTGCCCGGGCGCCCGAGGACGCTGCTGACGACCGATGTGACCGCCGAAGGTCTCGATCTGCAGGGGGCAGGGCGGGTGGTGCACTATGATCTCCCGTGGACCGACGTTCGCCTGGCCCAACGCGACGGGCGCGCGGTCCGCCGTGGATCCCGACGGGCGCACGTGGACGTCGTCCGGTTCCTGCCTGACCCCGCGATCGAAGAGAGACTGCATCAGCTGCAATCATTGACTCGCAAGTCGGCACTACCGTCTCGGCACGGGCTCGGGAGGGAGGGTCGCCTGAGGTGGCGTTGGCGCGGAGAGCTCGCCGGCGCTCTGGTGGGCCCAAGGGTCGAAGGGGTATGTGGTGTGCTCTCGCCGCGAGCGGGGGCCATGGCGGGGGTCGTCTTGGAGCGGGATCGCAGCCCGGCCGTGTCCGCGGTGTTCCACTGCGACGCAGGATCGCCATGGGTGACGGACGCCGAGGGGATCCACCGGCGTCTCCACGAAGCGGCGTACGGCTCGCCGTGCTCGCCGCCTTCCCGAACCGAGATCGAAGGGCTCCTCGCGACACTTGCCCCAGACATTCGCTCGCTCCTGCGAGGCGCCTCTACGGCGCGAATAGCTGGCCTGGCGCCGAGGGCGGCGGCTCAGGCGCTCGGCCGACGGCTTCGACAATTGGCCGCCACAGCCGCGCGGCGAAGAGACGCCGGTCTCCTGAGCCTTCTGGAGGAGGGGCTCAAGTTCTGCACGCGGGGGCTTATGGCCGGGGAGGCGATGCTCGTCGAGTCACTTGCGAGCTGCGGCGACGCCGATCTGCTGACCCAATTGGAGCGACTGCCAGCCGCCCCTATGCCCCCGTCGCCACTACTGCCCCGACTGATCGGGTTGATCGTGTTTCGAAGGCGATAGCGAATCGGAAATCTGAAGCCCCGCAGGCGCGGGACCGGATGGAATCCTCGTCGAAGTGGAAGTTGTCGGGATCCTGAAGAGAATCTCATCCCGCTTTCCCGGTGGTTTCGGTGAGCGGCGCTAATGTATGGCCAGTGAGGTGAAATCCGTTTCGCACGAACAGGAGGATTCCCATGAACGCCCTCGAACTCATGACACCCGACCCCACTGTCGTGGCTGCCGACGATACCATCTCTCATGCTGCGCGACTGATGAGGACCATGGATGTCGGGATGCTACCCG
>SPDF01000259.1 GCA_004525055.1 Gemmatimonadales bacterium
GGGCAGTGGCCCACCCTTCCTTCCCCGCTGGCGCGCTTCCCCGCATTCTCCCCTTCCAAAGTACTTCCAGACTATTGCGTAATTACCACAATACCATATCTTTAGCGGAGTTCCACCTGACGGTAAGCCGCTCGCCCGCGGCTTCTGGGGAGGCCCCACTATGCCGGCACAGACGCTCCGTACCACCCTGGCCCGCGATGCTCGCGAGCCGGTCCTGCTTGACCTCCCAACCATCACATATGCCGGACAGTCTCTCGCCATTCGCCTCGTCCTGCGGCTCGACGAGCAGCGTATCTGGCGCGGCAAGCTCCAGTTCCAGGCGGCAGAGGTCGACGTCCCGCGTGAGACGTTCGAGATCTTCTGTGGCGCCCGGGAGCAGGATCTCTGGGAGTCGGTGCGGTCCCTGCGCGAGCATCACTTCCGCGACCTCTACCGCTCCCTGGAGTAGCATGAGCGAAACCGAGACGATCAATCGCCTCCGGCACGACCTGGCCAATCCTCTCTCCGCCCTCCTGGCCGAGGCGCAGCTGCTCCTCCTCAACGAATCGAAGCTTGACCCCGAGACGCTCACGAGCATTCGAGAGATCGAAGCGCTCGCCATCCGGATGCGGACCCTGCTCAGGGATCGTTAGGGGATGTGTCGCTGTCCGGTCACGCGCCGGCCCCGTGCCGCGGTGCCGGTTCGAGTCTCTCCCAGCGCCTGGTCGACCCCGCGCTGGATCTGGCCTGGTCGGCGCCGGTCCCGAAATCGCACGAACATCCCCAACCGCTGAGTCTGACCCCCACCGTACCGTTCTGCCCCCCACACGCCTAGCTTTCCGGTTCCCCCTACTTCTCCACACTCTGTCGCGAGCGTTCGATGCGTATTCCAGTCCTCCTTCTCGCCACGCTGACGGTCGCTGTGCCACTCACCGCACAGATGCCAGAGCGCGCCGTCCGCCGGACCATCCCGATCACCAACGCCTTCCAGCGTGGACTCAACGCCGGGACGCGCGACTCGACCGGCCGTCCCGGCGCCAAGTACTGGCAGCTCCGGACCGACTACTCGATCGACACCCGGCTCGATCCCGTCACCGGCATCGTCTCCGGCCGTGAAACGGTCACCATCACCAACCCGAGTGATTCGGCGTTGGGTGAGGTCTCCATCCGACTCGACCAGAACATGTTCACGGCGCGGGCGCCGCGGTCGAGGCCGGCCGCCGCGACGACCTCCGGAATGACCATCACCCGGATGCGCGCCAATGGACGCGACATCAACGTCGACAGCCTCGCGGATCGCTGGAGCACCACGACGCTGGTGCGACTGCGCCTCGAGACGCCGATCGCGGCTGGCGGCACGGGGACGGTGGAAGTGAGTTGGGCGTTCAAGGTGCCGGTGATACCGGAGGGGAGGCGGGGTAACCGGATGGGCGCCTGGGGCACCAAGCTGTTCCAGCAGGCCCAGTGGTATCCCCGGGTGGCCAACTACGACGACCTCCGCGGCTGGGACCGTGATCCGTACATGGGCAGTTCGGAGTTCTACAACAATTTCGGCAACTTCGATGTCCGGATCGACGTGCCCGCAGGCTGGCTGGTGGGCTCCACCGGTCAGCTTGTCAACGCCGGCGAGGTACTCACGCCAATGGTGCTGGAGCGGCTTGGCCGCGTCACAGAGAGCGACAGCCAGATCGTGATCGTCGGCCCTGAGGAACGCGCTGCCGGGACGAGCACGGTGGCCGGCTCTCGCTTGGTCTGGCACTTTGTTGCCGACAGCGTGGCAGACTTTGCCTGGGCCGCATCCAGCGAGTACGTCTGGGACGCCACCCGCGCGACCATCCCCGGGCTCGGGCCGATCCCGATCTACCTGCTCTACCTCCCCGAAAACGCCCGGTACAAGCAGACCGGCGCCATGGCGCGGCACGCCCTCGAGTTCTACTCCAATTTGTGGATGCCATACGCCTGGCCGGTTTTCACCCAGGTGGACGGTCCCGAGGGCGGCATGGAGTACCCGATGCTCACGATGAGCGGCCCTGGCTTCGGCGTAACCGACCACGAAATCGGGCACGAGTGGTGGCCGATGATGGTGGGGGTCAACGAGACCTGGTACGGATGGATGGACGAGGGGTTCAACAGCTACATGAACATCCTCTCGGGCGCCGCCTTCCAGATGAAGCCCGCCGAGCTGAACGGCGTCGGTCAGCGGTACGGTGCCATCTCCGGCAACGAGTACGAGCTCAACATGATGACCGACGCCAATTTCAGCGGGCCGATGTATGGCTTCACAACGTATAGCAAGGCGCCGATGATGCTCTCGATGTTGGGGGGCATGGTGGGTGACTCGAATGTCACCCGCGCAGTGTCCAACTACGCGAAGACCTGGCGCTTCAAGCATCCGTCGCCCTGGGACTTCATGTTCGCCATGAATCGCGAGTTCCAGACGGACCTCGGCTGGTTCTGGTACTACTGGCTCTTCACCACCGAGTCATCCGACGGTTCGATCGCCTCTGTCACCAACTCCAGCGGCAAGACCTACGTGACCGTGAAGCAGGACGGCGAGATGCCGGCGCCGGTAATTCTGCAGGTGGAGTTCGCCGCCGACGGCCCCGCTCTCAATCCGATGCGGAACGCGGTGATTGCCGGAAACACGGCGACGGTCACCTGGCCGGTGGATGTGTGGTTCAACGGCAGCCGGACCTTCGTGGCCGAGCTCAACTTCGGCAGTCGGAAGATCGAGCGGATCACCTACGATCCTGAGCGCCGGTTCCCCGACAGCAATCCGGCCGACAACAGCTGGCCGGCCGCGGCGGCACCCACCACGCCGAACTGAGTGGAGTGGTGACGTCGCCGGCACGGCACTTTGCCAGCGACAATTCCGCCAGCATCCATCCGGAGGTGCTGGCGGCCATCGCGGCGGCCAATGAAGGCCACGCCCTGGCCTATGGCGCCGACCGGTGGACGACGGCGGCGCTTGAACTCTTTCGGCAGGAGTTCGGGGAGTCGTCCTCGACCGAGTTGGTGCATGGTGGAACCGGGGCCAATGTCGTCGGGCTCGGGGCCCTGCTCCATCCATGGGATGCCGTCCTCTGCGCTGCCACTGCGCACATCAACGTGGATGAGTGCGGCGCCCCGGAACGGTTCCTCGGTTGCAAACTGATTCCGCTCCCCACTCCCGATGGGAAGCTCCGACCGGAGGCGATCCGGGCGGCGGCGAGCGCGGTCAGCATTGACCACGCCGCACATCATGTCCGACCCCGCGTCATTTCCATCAGTCAATCCACTGAATACGGCACCGTGTACACGCCCGACGAGATTCACGCCCTCTCTGCCGTGGCGAAGGAACACCACCTCCTCCTGCACATGGATGGGGCTCGCCTGGGGAATGCCGCCGCGGCGTTGGATCTCCCGTTTCGTGCCCTGAC
>SPDF01000366.1 GCA_004525055.1 Gemmatimonadales bacterium
CCTCGGCACCGTGCACGTCGTCGGGCCTGATGGGGACCCCGTGCCGTAGGAGCTCATACGAAGCCTCGAAGGCACGAAGCGGAGTCACGCGAAGCCGCGAACGCGCGAAGACGTACTTCCAGGAGTTGTTTGATCAGTGGCTGTTGCGGTGTGTTCTTGGGCGATTTGTGAGTGTCTTGGGTATTTTCGTGCTTTCGTGGCTGCGTGTCCTTTTATATGTCCATTTTCGCGGCTTCGCGCCTCCGCGTGAGCCCTCGTGAGAAGGGACCCCCCATGCCCGAAGCCAAAACCAAGCCCACCAAGGTCAGCGTCACCCAGTTCATCGCCTCGGTGCCCGACGAACGCCGCCGGGCTGAAGCCCGTGCGCTACTGAAAGTCTTCAAGGCTGCCACCGGCAAGCGGCCCCGGATGTGGGGACCATCGATCGTCGGCTACGGCAGCTACCACTACAAGTACGAGAGCGGTCACGAGGGTGACTGCTTCCTGGCGGGATTCTCGCCCCGGAAGGCGGCGATGACTGTCTACATCGTGTCCGGATTCAAGGAGTTCGGCCCCCTGCTCAAGAAGCTCGGCAAGCACAAGAAGAGTGTCTCGTGCCTGTATATTCCGAGACTCTCGGACGTGGACCTCAAGGTGCTTGAAGTGATGATCCGTAGATCGGTCGCCGCGGTCAAGAAACGGCCGACCACCCTCTCTTCCGCTTGACGCCGAACTCGCCCGCACCCCTCGGCAGCATGCTCGATCGCGCCCGCCTCCCGGCCCGCGCGGCCTTCGTCGGCATCCTCCTCCTCGCCACCCTTTCCTCCTTCGACTTCAACCCCGACAGCGCGCGCATCGCCACTCGGCTGGGCCGCGCACTCGACCCGCAGATCGGCGCACGTGACGCGATCGACGCGCTCCGCAACCTGGCACTCTTCGCCGGCTGGGGCGTGGTGTGGATGGCCACCGCCGCGGCCGGCCGCACCAGCCGGCAACTTCTCTGGGCGGTCGTCACCGGTGCCGTGATCAGCATCGGGGTCGAGACTGCCCAGCTCTTCTCGGCCACCAGGAACGCCAGCCTCATCGATGTCTTCACCAACACCGTCGGCACCGCCATCGGTGCCCTGTGCTTCGTCTTTCTCGTCCGACTCGCTGCCTCGCTCAAGGGTCAGCGTTCGTTCGTCGGCATCCCGACACGCGCCATCGCGGGACCGTACGGCCTGGCCTGCTTCATCGAGGCCGCCGTCCCCCTCTTCCGGCAGGACGAAGTCTTCGGCATATCCGGCGGCCCCTTCGCGCGGATGAGCATCGCACTCAGCTCGTTCACCTGGCGTTCGTTGCTCGATCTGCCGATCGAAGATTTCTTCCTCTTCCTGCCGGCCGGTATGTTCGCGGTCGCCGCCCTGGTGGAGGCGGGCATCGCGTATCCCGCCGCGCGCAATCGCGTCATCATCTACGGCACCGCGCTCGCGCTCCTCGCTGAATTATTCCACGGCCCCAACGGACAACCCATCGTCGCCGGCGCCGCCGTCATCCACGCACTAGCCATCGCCGCCGGTGCAATCCTCGCCGCGCGCGCGCTGCCCGGTCTTTCGAAAGCGCTGCGTGGCGCCACCCGCCCCCGCTTTGTGCTCCGCCTCCTCGGCGCATTGATCATGCTCTGGGCACTCCGACCCTGGGTGCCGGAATTCCTTCCGCTGTCTGAGCGCCTCTCACACGACTGGTGGGTGCCACTCGCGGCACTCGGCGGACGCATGGATGTCTTCAGCGTCGCCGACGTCGTCGGGCCCTTCTGCCTGTACATCCCCCTCGGCGCCCTACTCGCTGTCTGGCCCTGGCGCCGGACGGGGTGGATGGCCAATCTCTGGCCCGCCGTCTGGCTCGCATTCGGCACCGAGGCACTGCAGCTCTTCGTGCAGGGGCGCTTCGTCGATGTGACCGATCCGCTCATTCAAGTGTCCGGCGCCGTGATCGGGTGGACCATCATCCGCCGCGCCGGCTATCGCCCCTACGGAGAGAGCCACCCGTGACCCTCAAGCGCGCCGACGTCATTCATCAGGGCCGCATCATCCGGCTCGAACAGCACACCGTCGAGTTCCCCGATGGCAGCGAGGGTCAACTCGACGTGGTGCGCCATCCTGGTGCGGCCGCCGTGGTGCCGTTCCTCGACGATCCGTCGGCCAAAGACCCCCGGATCCTGCTCATACGACATTTCCGCCACGCGGCCGGCGGATGGCTCTGGGAAATTCCCGCCGGGAAGCTGGATGCTGGCGAACAGGAGCACCCCGAGCAGTGCGCCTACCGCGAGTTGAAGGAAGAAACCGGCTACACGGCAGCCGCCGTGACCCACCTCCTCTCCATCGTGACGACACCCGGCTTCTCCGACGAAGTGATTCATCTATATA
>SPDF01000419.1 GCA_004525055.1 Gemmatimonadales bacterium
TCGCGCGCCGCTACCAGCTCAAGCTGGTCCTCTATGGGGCGGACGAGGCATGGATGGTGGCCGCCAAGATCGCCGCGGCCGGGGTCCCGGTCATGACGGGCGCCATGGACAACGTCCCGCGCAGCTTCACGCAGCTCGGGAGCCGGCAGGACAATGCGGCCATCCTGCGGAAGGCCAGTGTCGAGGTCATCCTGATCGGCAACGCCGGCGGCGGCGAGGAGGGCTTCAACGTCCGCAACGTCCGGTACGAGGCGGGGAACGCCGTGGGATACGGCATGGCCTGGGACGACGCGCTGGCCGCGATCACCCTCGCGCCGGCAACGGCCTTCGGCGTGGCGGACAGGGTCGGCGCGCTCAGGGCGGGGCTGGAAGGCAACGTGGTGGTCTGGGACGGGGACCCGTTCGAATTCGCCACCCGGGCGGAACATGTCTACGTGCGGGGCGTGGAGTACACCGCGCCCTCACGGCAGGACATGCTGACGGAGCGGTACCTGACGCTGCCGCCGGCCTACGGGTCTCCCTGATCCCGGGGAACCAGCGCCGCCGCCCGGCCGTGGCGTCGGGGCCCGGGGCGCTCTAAGTTCCCTGTCGATGAACCACACGCCCCCCTGAACCACCTCGGAGCCGTGAGCGACACTCTCGAACGATTGCAGGCGTCCCTGGCCGACCGGTATCGCGTAGAGCGCGAGCTCGGCGCCGGCGGCATGGCCACGGTCTTCCTCGCGCAGGACCTCAAGCACGGCCGCGAAGTCGCCATCAAGGTGCTCCATCCGGAGCTCGGTGCCTCGATCGGGTCGGAACGCTTCGACCGGGAAATCCGTCTCGCGGCCAAGCTGCAGCATCCCCACATCCTCGGCCTGTTCGACTCGGGCTCCGCCGATGGGCTCCTCTATTATGTGATGCCGTTTGTCCGGGGCGAGTCGCTTCGGGATCGCCTCGACCGCGAGTCACAACTGCCGGTCGAGGACGCCGTGCATATCGCCCTCGAGGTGGCCGACGCCCTCGGGTACGCCCATGAGCAGGGCGTCGTCCACCGGGACATCAAGCCGGAGAACATCCTCCTCGCCGGCGGCCATTGCCTGGTGGCGGACTTCGGCATTGCCCGCGCGGCAACGGAGGCGGGCGAAAAGCTGACCCAGACGGGGATGGCCATCGGGACGCCCCTCTACATGAGCCCCGAACAGTCGATGGGCGAGCACGTGGGACCGACGGCCGATATCTACAGCCTCGGTTGCGTCCTGTATGAAATGCTCGTCGGCACCCCGCCCTTTACCGGCGCCAACGCCCGCGCCATCATGGCCCGCCACGCGATGACACCCGTGTCCGGGCTCCAGGAAGTACGGGCCTCGGTACCCGATGAGGTCGAAGAGGCCGTCCTGGCCGCACTCGCAAAGGTGCCGGCCGACCGTCCGCAGACCGCCAAGGCGTTCTGCGAGATCATGGGCACGCCAATGGGGACCACCGCCACACGGCGAGCCAACGTCCGGATTACGAGCGCGCGCCACCCAACCAACGCGCGAATGACGGTGGAGGAGTTCGAGGCCATGAAGGCGGCGGAGGCCCCGACCCCCCTCTGGCGCCGGCCCTGGGCGCTTGTGGCAGCCGCGGTCCTCGTCGTCGCCGGAGGCTTCGGCGCGTGGCAACTGACGGCCGGAAGGAGCCGCCCCGCTGTCGGCGCCGGGCTGGATCCGCACAACATTGCGGTGCTCTACTTCGAGGACCAGAGCCCGGACCACGACCTTGGGTACATCGCCGAGGGCTTGACGGAAGGATTGATCAGCGCGCTCGGATCGGTGCCCGGTCTCTCGGTGGTCTCGAGAGGCGGTGTCGAACCGTACCAGAGAAGCAGCATCGCGCGGGACAGCATCGCGCGCGCGCTGCGAGTCGGCACCCTCGTAATGGGGAGCGTCGAACCCGAGCGGGACAGCCTTCGGGTGACGGTGCGAATCCTCGACGACGGCGGAATCGAATTGGGCAAGGCGACCTTCGTGAAGTCCGGCAGCGACCTGATCGCCCTCTCCGACACGCTGAGCCAGCA
>SPDF01000343.1 GCA_004525055.1 Gemmatimonadales bacterium
CACGATGGTGCTGTCGAAATACCGCGCGAGAATACGCGCCGAGGGGAGCACCTCCTCGGAGTCGACCGAGCCGTCGAGCGAGACGAGCAGTTTCTTGAATGCCGTATGCCGGCTGGTCCAGGTGTCTGTCGGCCGGACGACGAGCACCGGCAGCTCGGTCTGCCGGACCACTGCGGTGGCGATGTTCCGGCCGAGAAGCCGCTCAACGCGAGACCGGCCATGGGTGGCCATCACGATCACATCCGCGTTGCTCTCGATCCCGTGGCGGCCGATCTCTTCCGGGATATTCCCGCTCCGCATGCTGATGTCCGCCTTCACGCCGCGCTCCCGCAGCGTCTCGGCCAGCCGATTGAGGTACGCCTCGGTGGCAGAGCGCGACTCGGCCGGCTCGCCAGTGTCTCCGACGCGTCCGGACGCGACCGACATCAGGTCGATTCGGCCATCGACCCTTCGCGCGAGGAGCTCTGCGATCGGGAGGGCGTGTTCGGCCAGCGCGGAACCGTCGAGCGGTACCATGATCCGCTCGATGCCGAAGTCGCCGTCCGGCAGGTCGTCGCGCTGGAACGGAAGGAGATACTGGCTGGTAAAGAACCGGCCGAGGTGTTCATCAAGCGGCTTCGGCGTGCCGAGCCGATTGCGGAACCGGGTGAAGACGATGTACAGCGCCGGGATGAAGAGGAGGTAGGTCCATGCTCCTTCGAAGAACCGCTCCTCGAAGATGATGACGGTGGCCGCGGTGGTAAGGAAGGCGGCGATGATCGTGCCCACGAGGGTAGCCGCCGCCCCGGGCGAGAACTGCACGCGCATCTGCCGGAGCAGCCGCTTGGCCGCGGCCCACCCGGTCATGCTGAGGAGGATGAACACCCCCGCGGCGTAGATGGCGAGGTAGGTCTCCTCGTGGGTGCCGAAGGCGAGGAAGCAGAGGGCGACGATGGCGACCTCGACCCAGACCGGCTTGTCGGCCACATCGAAGAGGTTGCGGGAGCCGAGCCATGCCGGGATGTAGTGCCGGTACCGGAGGCCGAGCGCCAGGTTCTGGATGCCCTGTGCGCTGGCGGCCGCGGCGGAGGCGAGCACCAGCACGCCGATCAGCGTCCCGATCCACGGCAGCGGCGACGGCAGCAGGTGGTCCATCGTCTGCGTGAACACGGAGACGTGGGTGTCGCTGACATCCGCCTCGGCGAGGATGGCGGGCCCGACGATCAGCATGGTCAGGCAGGTGGTGCCCATGATGATGATCAGGCTGCCGAAGGCCTTCTTGCTGCGCTCGGCACTGGTGCCGTCGTAGGCGGCCACGAGATTGGCGAAGATCTCGATGCCGGTCATCAGCGCCAGGATCCGCGCGAATCCGCCGAGGGTGAAGTGGAAGTATTCGGGGCCGAACGCCCGCAGGTCGATCGACGGCAGGTGGAATCCCCGCTGCCAGATGGTGGCGACGATCATCGTCCAGAGCAGGAGCAGGACCGCGAGCGTGGCGGGCCCGAAGGCGCGGGCGGCGGTCTTGGGGCCGCGGTTGACGAGGGCACCGATGCCGATGCTGATGAGGACCGCGACGACGGTCCGGTAGGGCAGTCCTGCCATGCTGCCGTTCAGGGCCGGCATCCGGTCGGCCATGAAGGTGACCAGCGCGGCGATGCTGACCAGGAAGGTCAGGGTGTACTCGACAAAGGTGATGCCCGCGTTCACCTTGACCGCCCACGACCCGAACTCCTCCTCCGTCAATCCGCTGCCGCCGCTGCCGTCCACGACCCAGCGCATGACCAGCCGGTACATCGCGGACACCATGACCACGGTGAACACAACCAGCCAGATGCTGGCGCCGAACGTGATCTCGGCGACGCCGGCGATGACGATCAGCTTGAGGAAGGGCCCGAAGACATAGAGCGGCGAGGTCGCCGGATCGCCGCCGCCGGCGAGGGCGCCCTGGAACGCGTTGGAGAGTCGGTGGGAAACGTGCGCCATGCCGTGCCTCGGTCATGAGCGTCGGCGCCGAAACCGGCGCCGGACGGGAAGATTCACGCGGCGATATGAAGAGTCAGTATCCGGGGGGAAGATAGCGTTATGGGGGCACCGGTGGTGCGCGCCGCGGTCGGCCCCGTCAGTGCGCCAATTTCAGCGTGGCGACCCCCGCAATGATGAGGAGGATGCCCAGATAACGGCCCAGATTGGAGGCGTCGTTGAAGAACCAGATGCCGACCAGAAAGGTCCCGGCGGCGCCGATGCCGGTCCAGACAGCATACGAGGTCCCGAGCGGGATCTGCTTCTGGGCCGGCCACAACAGCTATCCGCTGACGATCATGGAGACCACGGCGAGGACGATGCCGAAGACCCGGCGGTCGGGGCCCTGCGCCAGCTTGAGGCCGATTGGTCAACCGATCTCAAACAGACCGGCGGCGACGAGGTAGACCCAGCTCATGGTCGTGCTCCGTTCTCTTCGTCTGGGTCATCCACCAAGAGCTCGACCGCGGCCGCCACATCCGCCTCCGCTACCAGCAGCCGCATCCCGGTGATGAACTGCAGGCCCGGGTAAACACCGCCGGCCGGCTCC
>SPDF01000190.1 GCA_004525055.1 Gemmatimonadales bacterium
ACGGCCGCCAGCAAGCGGCACGGAGACCACCACCGATGCCTCCAGTAATGCGCCGGCGGATTCGATCCGCCAACTCCACGCCGTGCCATCGCCGGAGGAATCGGCGCCGTCGACGAGACCTCCGCAATAGGATGGCCCCGTCGCTGCCCTGCCCCGAAGCGCCTCGATTTGCGAGATGGCTGCCTGAAATGCGCGCGTCGACTGGCGGCCCCGTACCACCATCCGGACCGCCCGCGTTGCCGTGCCGATCAGTGCCCCGATACCCGCAGTGATCAGGATGGTCGCGACCATCACCTCGAGGAGGGTGAACCCCGTGGCGCAATACACTGCGCTTGGGGTTGAACATCTGGCGTGGTGGAGGAGGGGACGAGGCATGGCGTGAGCTTACCACGCTTCATGCCGGGGACCGCAACGAAAAACGCGCGCATGGAATCCCATGCACGCGGAATCACCCTTCGGTCATTGCGAGGAGGCCCCGGGAGGGGCCGACGACGCAATCTCGGGCAAGATCGAGCTTGCTTCGGCCACTACGTGGCCTCGCAATGACAGAATTCCCTACTCCAGCCGGTACCGCCGCAGCTTGTAGAAGAGGGTCCGCAGGCTCACGCCGAGCAGGTCGGCCGCCTCACGGCGGCTGCCGCCACTGGCCTGCAGCGCCTGCTGGACGAGGTCGCGTTCGAGTGCTTCGACGCGGCCCTTCAGGAGGAGGTCCCCGGGAGACTCCGCGCGGTCGGCGTCGTGTCCATGGCCGTTGCCGTACCCATTCCCGTTGCTGCTGGGCACCGGCGCGACGCCAAAGAGGAAGGCCTCTCGCTCGAGGCGGCCTGATTCGCTGAGCACCGCGGCGCGCTCGACCGCGTTCCGCAGCTCACGGACGTTGCCTGGCCACTTGTAATGGCTCAGGTAGCTGAGCGCCTGCGGGCTGAAGCTGATGGCCCGGCCGAGGCGCTTGGCGGTGTGCTGGGCAAAATGGGCGAGCAGCGCCGGCACATCTTCCGGACGATCCCGGAGTGGCGGCACTTCGAGCTCCACGACATTCAGTCTGTAGTACAGATCGTCCCGGAACTCGCCCGCGGCCCGCGCGTCCTCGAGGCGGCGTGCGGTGGCCGCAATGAGCCGGGCGTTGACAGGCCGGCTCTTCGATTCGCCCACGCGGCGGACCTCGCGCTCTTCGAGCACGCGGAGCAGCTTGGCCTGGAGCCCAGCCGGGAGGTCACCGATTTCGTCGAGCAGCAACGTCCCGTCCGTCGCTTCCTCGAACAACCCCGCCCGCTCGCCCGTGGCCCCGGTAAAGGCGCCGCGTGCGTGGCCGAAGAGCTCGGATTCCAGCAACTGCTCGGGAATGGCGGCACAGTTGATCGCGACGAATGGCCCCTCGGACCGCTTGCTCATCCGGTGGATGGAGCGCGCCAGGACTTCCTTGCCGGTGCCACTTTCACCAGTAATGAGCACCGTCGTGTCATGCGCGGCGACCCGGCTGGCCAGCTCGAGGAGATGGCGCATCGATGCGCTCTCCGCGACCACCTCGTCCTGGACCCGCCCCGCGCCGAGCGAGGCACGAAGTGACGCCACTTCCCGGCGGAGCCCTTCGCGCTCCTCAACCTTGCGTAGCGTCAGCAGCACTTCGTCGGGGCGGAACGGCTTGTGGAGATAGTCATAGGCGCCTTCACGCATCGCCGCGATCGCGGCGTCTTCGGTGCCGTAGGCGCTCATCATCAGGAGGATCGCGTCGCCACCGGCGGTGCGGTACGCGCGGAGAAACTCCAGGCCGTCCATGCCTGGCATGCGCACATCGGAGAGGATGACATCCGGCTCGACCTCCGGCGCGCGCGCCAGGGCACGCCGAGCGTCTCCCTCGGCAGTCACCTCGTGACCGGCCTCGGAGAGCAAGAGTCCCAGCGATTGCCGAAGACCCGGATCGTCGTCAACTACCAGAATGCGCATCAACCGCCTCTGCCTGTGGCAGGAATACCTTGAATACAGCCCCGCCCTCTCGGGCGCGGTCGACCCAGACTACTCCCCCTGCGTCATGCACGGTCCGCGCCACGATGGCCAGACCGAGGCCCGTACCCTTGCCGGGGTCCTTGGTGGTGTAAAAGGGGTCAAAAATGCGCTCTCGCTCCTCCTCGGGCACTCCAGGGCCCTCGTCGGCCACGTAGAGCAGGCCTCCTGCGGTGCCGGCGGGGAGGTCAGGCCGCCAGGGACGCCGGCCAATGGGTCCTGGACGGTCGGGTGCCCCCCCGGCACCGTTCCCGTCGGCCGCCCGATGTTCTGGCACGTTGCGAGGAACAAAGGTTTTCGGCACGGCCCCCACCCAGATCCGGCCCCCCGCCGGAGCGGCATCGCGAGCGTTGAGCACCAGGTTGACCAGCACCTGCTCGAGCGATTTCCGATCGCCGCGCACCGGTTGGAGGGAGTCACTCACCTCGAGGACGACCTCGTGCGCCTTAAGCGCACCCTGGTCACCCAAAAACCCGACGACGTCCCTGGCAATGTCGGCCAGCGAGGCGTCGCCGGAGGGAGCGCCCGGTCGTGCGTAGTCGAGCAAACCCTCCACGATCCGATCCATGCGCGCCACCTCGCGACGCATGCCATCGACCAGCGCGGCGTCGGCACCGCGCTGACGGAGCACCTCGACGTAGGTACCAAACGCGCCGAGGGGATTCCGAATTTCGTGCGCCACGCCGGCGGCGAGGCGGCCCACACCCGCGAGCTTCTCCGCGCGCACCGCCTGGCTCTGAACGTCAAGCAACTGCTCGGCCATCGAGTGGAAACGATCGGCGAGGTGCGCCAACTCCCGCGTCTCGAACGACTGCGGTGGCGAGGAGACGTCGCCGCTGGCGAGACGGTCCGCCTCCGCCGAGAGCTCACTGAGCGGCCGGAGTACCAACCGCTGTACGAGATGGCGGCCGAAGAGCACAAAGAGCACGGTGCTCGCGGCCCAGAGAATCCAGAGCGTCCAAACGGCGGCGTCCGGATCCAGCGAGGCGACCAGCAGGGTCGTCAGGCTGGCGAGGACCACCGCCGCCGAAGTGAGAAACGCCAGGTTGAAGAGCAGCTCAGTCCGGAGCGAACGGAGCGGGCCGCCCGGCGTGCCGCCAGGCGGCCCGTCGTGTGGCGGCCCCGTCCCTCGAGTCATGCCACGCCCCTCATCAGAGGTCGCAGGTGATCAGCCCCTCGGCGACAGCCGGCGCAACCGCTGCCGCGGAGCCGAAGAAGAGCGCACAGGTCTTGACGGTGCCGGCGTAGGTCGCCGTGGCGCTCCAACCGCCGGGAGTGGCCTCCGCAATCGTGATCGTGGTGCCGCTCGACGGATTGTACGACAGGATCGGATTCGGAATCGCCCCGCCGTAATAGGTCTGGTTGTCGCTGTTGTACGCCTCTTGCGCCGTCGCGAGGTTGCGCAGATCGCCCTTCATCTTGGCGAGGTACGCGCGCTCCTTGGTGCTCGCGAACTTGGGGATCGCGATGGCGGCCAGGATCCCGATGATCACCACGACGATGAGCAACTCGATCAGGGTGAAGCCGGCCCGGCCCGCCGGGGCGAACGCGCGGCTCGCCTCAGCAGAGCTTGCGGCCTGGTTCTTCTCGTCCTGCCGGATGTCTTCGCGCATGAGTGAGATCCTGTGAGAGGGTGTGAAAAGGGACGGCGACCCTTGGACCGCCGCCCCGATTCATGGTGCCCTGCAGAGCCTGGGCTAGGCTCAGTTACACTTCGGCTCGCCTTCGGCCGTGGCGAACCCGAAGGTCGCCGCACCGGTGTTCACGAAGATGTCGCAGACCTTCGCGGTGGAGGCGTGGATCGTGTGACCGGTCCACCCACCCACGCCGGCCAATGCAAGCGTGATCGTCACGCCAGCCGACGGAATGAAGTTGCCCAGCGCGACGAGCGGAGCGGGCGCGCCGGCGAGGTTGCTGGCGACACCAGGCAGGTACACCTGATTGTCGGCGAAGTAGCCTTCCTCAGCGGTGACGGCGTTACGCAGGTCGGACTTCATCGCTGCGAGGTACGCCTTTTCCTTCGTGGCTGCAAACTTCGGGATCGCGATGGCTGCAAGAATGCCGATAATGACGACGACAATCAGCAGCTCGATCAGGGTAAAGCCCTTGCGGTTCAACATGGGTACAACCTCCAGAGAGAATGAATCCTGCGGTGTGCTGCTGACCGTGTTCGGTCCCTTCCAATCTTCTTCCCGGGCTGATGGAAGGGCAACGACTATGCCACCTGCCGGAACAATGCCGTAACCATTTTAACCGCATAGGGTTACGCCGTGTCGCGCCATCGTTTGCATGGCGGCTTGCAAGGCGTCGGAGGGGG
>SPDF01000188.1 GCA_004525055.1 Gemmatimonadales bacterium
CGCTCTTGATCTGTTCCCAGGCGACGCCGCCGGCCGGGAGCACGTAGATCCCGCGACCGTAGGTCCCCGCCCAAATCCCGCCGGCGGGGTCGCGGACGAGCGTGAGGACGTGCACACCCCACCCTGTCGTGTCGGGAAGAGGGGGGAGAGTGGTCTGCGCGGCAAGGGACGCCGGCACGAGGGCGAGGCTGAGCACCATCCATCGACCAAGCTTCATGGCGCGCACCAAAGTGGAGGTGAGGTGAGAGCGGGTCATGCCGGACCGAGTCGCAGCCAATCGAGCTGCACGTGGGATGGACGGGTGGCAGCGAAGACAATGGCGGACGCGACATCCTCGGGCCGCAGCATCTTTGCACGGGGCGTGAATCCCTCACGCGAATCGGGGTCCACCGCATCCCACGCCGCCGTATCGGTCGGCCCCGGCGAAACCAGCGTGAAGCGGACGCCGGTGCCCCGATGTTCCGCCACCAGCGTCTCGTGCAGGCCGCGCACGCCATACTTGGCGGCGGCGTAGGCGGCGTTCCCCGGAAAACCGTTGTGGTCCGCAACAGAGCCAACGGTCACGACGAGCCCGCCCTTTCCAGCGCGCATCATCGGGACGAACGCCTTGGCGACGAGCCACGGTCCGCGGAGATTCGCGGCCAACTGGGCGTCGAATTCAGCGGTGGATGTCTCCTCGAATGGCGCCAGGTGGAACGCGCCGGCGTTGTTTACGAGAATGTCGGGTGTCCCCCATTCCGAGCGCACCAGGTCGGCAGCCACCCGTACCTGGGAGGCGTCGGTGACGTCGCATCGGAGGTCGAGGGTCTCCTTGCCGTGCTTCGGCGCGAGGGTGCGCGACATTCGCACCACCCTCGCCCCCTCCCGGGCGAGCAACGAGGCGGTGGCGGCGCCGATACCCCGGGAGGCGCCTGTCACCACCGCAATTCGGCCCTGGAGCGCGCTCACTCTGATTCAGCTCCGGTGCCGTGGGCCAGCAGGAGGAATTCGGCCCGGGTCTTGGAATCGCTCGTGAAGATCCCGCGCAACGCGCTGGTGACGGTGCGCGAATGCTGCTTCTCGACCCCACGCATCATCATGCAGAGGTGCGACGCCTCGAGAACGACCCCCACGCCCCGCGGTGCGACCACCTCCATGATGGCGTTTGCCACCTGGTCGGTGAGCCGTTCCTGGACCTGCAACCGCCGGGCGAAGACGTCGACAATGCGGGGCAGCTTCGAGAGCCCCAGGATCCGACGGTCGGGAATGTACGCAACGTGCGCGACCCCGAAGAACGGCAACAGGTGATGCTCGCAGAGGGAATAGAACTCGATGTCACGCACGAGGATCATGCTCTCATGCTCCTCCTCGAAGAGGGCATCGCCGACAGCGTCCTCGACCGTCAGGGCATATCCACTCGTCAGCCAGCGGAGCGACGCCTCGACCCGCTCCGGCGTCTTGGCCAAACCCGGACGGTCGGGATCCTCGCCGAGTCCGGCGAGCAGGGAGCGCACAAGCGGCGCGAGCGGTGTGTCAACTACCGGAGTATTCGACATAATTCCTCGGGGTTTCCCAGAGCCGGACCCGGTGCAGCTTCCCGGCCGGCAAGGCAGGGGCGATCGCCTGCCAGCAGAACACGGCAATGTTCTCGGCGGAGGGGATGTGCTCACGAAAGTATGGCACGTCGAGATTCAGGTTGCGATGATCGAGCACTGAACTGACGTGCGTGTCCACCAATGCCTTCAAGACCGCGATATCGAGTACATAGCCGGTCTTCGGGTCGATCGGCCCCTCGACCGTCACCTCGAGCTCGTAGTTATGGCCGTGGTAGTTGGCGTTGTTGCACGGCCCGAAGGTGGCGCGGTTCCACGCGTCAGATTCGGCAGGATTGTGCAGGCGGTGGGCCGCATTGAAGTGGACCCGCCGGGTGACGGCGCAAGTGGGCATCGGGGTTCCCAAATGGGGATGACGGAAATTGGACGATTCGCGGGCGAGGTCAAGCGCCGGGCGGTTCCGAAACAGAGAGCGCCGACGAGGTGCGTCGGCGCCCGGGTGCGGACGATGGTGGGGAGGGTGTCTTGAAGCCCGAAAGAAAGTTGCGGTATCCTCGCCCTGGCGTCTGTCTTCCCCTGAGGGGCATGGCATCAGCCAAAGTATGCGGACCCTATCTACGGACTGTTGGCTCAAGCACATGGTTCCTCACCACCGCCCGACACCGCTAAGATACGGAACGGTCCCAACCCCGTCAACAACGACGCCGGAGCGCGCCCATGTCGTCTCGCATCTCGCTGGTCCTGGCTCTCGCCGCCCTGGTCCTCTGGGGCATCCTCGCCTTCGCGGTCCGTGTGGAGGCGGGGGTGGTTCATCTCCTCCTCGCGGCGGGCGTGGTCCTCCTGGTGCGCTGGTGGGCGCTGAGGCCCAAGGCCAAGCAAGAGAAGTAGCTCAGGCGGAGACGCGAACGCGCCCTTCTGTCATTGCGAGGAGGCCCCGTCGGGGGCCGACGAAGCAATCTCGGGCTGACCTGGAGATTGCTTCGGCCACCCCGTGGCCTCGCAATGACCGAACGGGTCAGATCTCCCAGTTGGAAAAGAGCACCCCTGACACCGGCTGTTCCGGCCACCCGTCGAGGGTCATCCGCAGGTCGGTCCAGTGGCTCTGCCAGCCCTCGGCAATGAGGGCACCATAAGCTTCCCCCTGCCCCGTCTGGCAGCGAACCGTCACACGGTCCACTCCCTCTTCGTCCGCCACAGATTCCACGCCGGCCAGCACCGCGTGCATCGCCGGGACATCCACCGCCACCAGTTTCAATACCCGCAAATCTTCCCTCGGCCTTCCGTGCGCGAGCGGCACCGCGTGCCAAATCGCGAACGCCGCGAGCGCGCCGTCGCGGCGATAGAGGGTGGTATCGCCAATGCCGAGCTCCGCCGTGAGGTGAATCTCCCGCTCGAACGCCAGACCCGGCGCCACCACCTTATTGAGCTCGGCACACTCCGAGGCGGCCTCCACCGCGCCATCGCGAGAGAGGCGGGTACACCCGGTAGTCGGTCCCGACTCCGGATCACGGGCCAGCGTGACCGTCAGGTGCCCGGGGAGGAAGCCGAGCCGACTGTAGAACCCGATATTCTCAACGGTGCGCGGCATCGTCTCCAGTCCGATGGTCCGTGCGGCGTTCGCCTTGAGCCAGTCCATGCCGGCCAGGACAATCAGCTTGCCGAGCCCCTCCCCTTGCCGGTCCGGACGAACAGCGAGCGGCCCCATCCATCCTTCCGTCCCGGAGAGGTGCGCGAGGTTGAAGGCAACGATGTCACCAGAGCGGTCGCGCCAGAGCATGGCCCCCTTCCCCGCCGACTCGAGCGCGAACCTCCAGACGTCCTTGTTCAAATGGGGAACGCGCACTCCCGGCATCCCATCGCGCCGGTATCGGTCGGTAAAGGAGTTGGAGAAGATCTTGTTGAGGGGCTCGATGTCCGCGGGGCTGGCGCGCTCCGGCCCCCGTACCGCCCTGTCACGCCGCCACATCGCGGCCCCCTCCCTCCAGCAGTTCCTCGCGGACCACGGCCACGCGGCGTGCAGGATCCCGCTCGACGCGTATGATCCGGTCGAATCCCTCACGGACTGTCTCGATGTGGGTGATGAGGACGACCTGCGGGAAACGATCGGCGAGGCTCCGGAGAAGATTCATGACCGCGGCTCGTCGTTCTTCGTCGAGCGAACCGAAGATCTCATCGAGTACCAGAAGCGAGAGCGGTTGCCCTGCCCGCTCAGCGATCATTTGGCTGATGGCAAGCCGGAGCGCGAGGTATGCCACATCCTCCTCGCCACCGGAGATGACCGGCTTCGCCTCTCCCTCGTCCACCAGCGTCGGGGTGTAGCTCTCGTCGAGCTCGAGATCGGTGTAGCGGCCGTTGGTCAGGTCACGCAGGAAGCTGGACGCGAGTTCCGACAAATCCGGGCGAAGCTGGGTATTCAAGTCGGTCCGCAGGTCGGTCAGCGCCCGATCGAGTTCCTGGGTCACCAGGAAGCGCGCCTCGACCCGCTTGACCTCCTCCTCGCGCGCCTGCCGCTCGGTCCGTCGCTGGGCCGCGGCTCGTGCCGCTTCCTCCGCCGTCGCCCGCTCCCCTTTCGCCTCCACCACCTGCAGTTCCGCCTGGCGCCGCGCTTCCTGCGCGGCCACCACCCCCGCGCGCACCTCCTCGAACTCCGGTTCCGAGAAGCCGAGCTCCTGGCGCTGGTGCCGGAGCGCGGTCAAGACCTCTTCGCGAACGCTCACCGCCTGCTCAGCGGCCAACAATTCCGGCGCCAGCCGGGCGGCGCGCTCGGCGAGTCCACGATAGCGCTCGGCCTCCAGCGCCTTGGCCTCCAGCGCCTTGAGTTCCTGCTGCACGATCTTGTGCCGCTCCGGATCGTAGGTCCCCTCCGCCCCCAG
>SPDF01000412.1 GCA_004525055.1 Gemmatimonadales bacterium
CGCTCCAGCTGGTGCTGGACGGCGACTGGTCGCTCCGCGCCACCAGCGCGGCCATCTCGGGCGCCCAGGACTACACCTTCAGCCTGACCGTCCAGGGCGAGCGCGTCACCCTCGCCAACGACCTGACGGTGGATTTCACCGCCGCGAATGGCAGCAACATCTCGTGGGGCGTCCCGCTTCCGGACGGCACTCTTGAGATCGACGGCGCCTGGCGGGTGTCGACCAGCCGGGAGAGCCACTCGCTGACGCTTACCACCATTACCACGCTCTCGTACGACGACGCCTGCGGCGGAATCGTGGCCGGGGTGCTCGACGCCCACGGCGACGGTGGCACCGTTCGTGTCACCTGGACCGCCTGTGGTACGCACACGGAGACGTTCATCGCCGACTGATCGGTAGCCAGAAACATCAAGGCCCGGCCAAGGGATGTTCCCTTGCCGGGCCTTATGTTTTTCCTTCCCCGCTTCCGGGTGGGCTCACGCCCACCTCTACGCAGCCTCCACCCTATCCCTTGATCCAGTCCTTCTGGTCCACCAACTCCCGCACCACATCCTCGCTGGTCCGGTCCGTCGCCGGGCGGCCCGCTATCCCGTCACCTGAACCAGTACCACGCCACGAGCCTTCGCCGCTGCTTGCGCAGGCGTGGAAGACGCCACCCCGACGGCGTCGCTCCCGGCCGCCAACGCCATGGTGACCATGGGACGGCCAACCGGGCCCATGGCCAGACCCTACACGGCGCAGGTGACCTTGATGCTCATCGGCGTATAGATGCCCAGCGTGAGCACACCGACCAGTCCATTGACGAACGAGATCTGTGTCTCGATCTTCGCGACTCCATTGGGGCATTTCGCCGCAGTCTCCACCGGGGACGGCGGCACAAGGCCATAGATCCAACTCGACGCGAACCCCTGCTCGATCAGTACCGTCGAAGGGGTGGCAGTCGTCTCAATCGTCGCATGGTAACATCCCGCGGTAACGAACAAGCAACACATGACAATGGCAATTTGTTTGCGCATGGCAGCATCCTCGGAATGGAATTCAGGACACGGACGGTCGTCCGCCCGCTGGGCCAACATCGACCGTAGGTCAGGAGTCTCCGCTGACGTCGGTCGCCACGATCCAAGCTCGGTAAGTCCGACTGCGGAGTCAACGTCGGCGTAGGTCGTTCGTTGTTGAGGTGGAGGGGACAGCGGTGCGTGGTTAGAGGATGCCCTGCCACGCAAGAGGCCGGCCCTGCCAGGACCGGCCTGCCGGCGCCTTCAACCTTCTCAAACCGCTACCCAATGATCCACCCCTTCGATTCGACCAACTCCCGCACCACATCTTCACTCGTCCGGTCCGCCGCCTCCGCCGCGAAGTTCGTGACCACCCGGTGCCTGAGCACCGTCATCGCCACCGACCGTACGTCGTCGAGGTCCGCCATCGGTCGGCCGGCCAGCGCCGCGCGCGCCTTGGCGCCCAGCACCAGGTACTGTGACGCGCGGGGACCGGCACCCCACTCCACATACTCACGGATCTGCGTGGGTGCACCCGCCTCGTTGGGCCGGGTCATCCGCGCCAGCGTCACGGCCGACTGAATCAGCTGCTTCGACACCGGAATTCGGCGCACCAGCGCCTGCATGGCCAGGAGCTGCTTCCCGTCCAACACCGGCTCCAGCGCCGCGCCACTGCTCCCGGTGGTCTGCTCGACGATGGCCTCTTCCTCGGCCTGCGACGGATAGCCCACGCGCAGCTCGAACATGAAGCGGTCGAGCTGGGCCTCGGGGAGGGGATAGGTCCCCTCCTGCTCGATCGGGTTCTGGGTGGCCAGCACGAAGAACGGCTCCGGCAGCGCGTAGGTCTGGCCGCCCACCGTTACCTGGTGCTCCTGCATTGCCTGCAGTAGCGCTGCCTGGGTCTTCGGCGGCGTCCGGTTGATCTCGTCCGCCAGCACCACATTCGCGAAGACCGGCCCCTTCACAAACCGGAACGCCCGCTTGCCGGTGGTCAGGTCTTCTTCGATGATCTCGGTGCCGGTGATGTCGCTCGGCATGAGGTCGGGGGTGAACTGGACCCGCTGGAAGGAG
>SPDF01000293.1 GCA_004525055.1 Gemmatimonadales bacterium
AGCATTTCCAGCAACTGACGACGGCGCGGCGACGCGGAGGCGAGGATTAACGGGGTCATACCGAGCGCTCGAGGATGAGGGTAACGGGACCGTCGTTCAGGAGTTCCACCTGCATGTCGGCGCCAAACTCCCCGGCTTCCACGCGCAGGCCGGCGGCACGCAACTGCGACAGGAACCTCTCGTACAGGGGAATGGCAACCTCGGGGCGGGCCGCCTCGATAAAGGAGGGGCGCCGTCCGCGCTCGGTATCGCCGTAGAGCGTGAACTGGCTTACGACGAGCACCCCGCCGTCCACGTCAGCGAGGTCGCGGTTCATCTTCCCTTCGTCATCCGGAAAGAGGCGCAGCCCGGCCACCTTGGCGGCCATCCAGTCGCATTGCTCGGGAGTGTCGGAAAGATGGAAACCGACGAGGAGGAGACACCCTCGGCCGATGGCGCCGGTCACCCGACCGCCGACGGTCACGCTGGCGCGGGAGACGCGCTGGAGGACGACACGCATGACGGAGTCTAACACGGGCGGCAGGGCCGGCCCAGCGCCCGCTATTCGACCGTAACCGACTTCGCCAGGTTTCGCGGCTGGTCCACATTGCATCCGCGGCGGACCGCCACGTAGTACGACAGCAGCTGGAGTGGGACGATTGCCAGGATTGGCGTCAGCAGGTCCAGCGTCTGAGGAATGGTGAAGGTCGCATCCGCCAGGCGCTCGATTTCAGAGTCGTCCTCGGAACAGATCGCGAGCACCTTGCCCCCGCGTGCCTTCACCTCCTCGATGTTCGACACGATCTTGGAGTGCACCGCGTCCCGCGGGGCGATGAAGACCACCGGCATGTTCTCATCGATCAGCGCGATCGGCCCGTGCTTCATCTCCGCAGCCGGGTACCCCTCCGCGTGGATGTACGAGATTTCCTTCAACTTGAGGGCGCCCTCGAGCGCCGCCGGAAAATTGACCCCGCGACCAAGGTACAGCGCGTGGTTACCAGTAAAGAACCGCTCCGCCAGGACCTTCACTTCATCGGTCTTGGCCAGGATTTGCTCGATCTGGGCCGGGAGCGCCGTCAGCGCCTGGATGAACTGGCGACCCTGGAGAATGCTCAAGTTCCGCAGGCGACCCAGGCGAAGCGTCAGCAGCGCCAGCGCGGCGACCTGGCTGGTGAAGGCCTTGGTAGACGCCACACCCACCTCGGGTCCGGCGTGCAGGTACGTGCCACCGTCGACTTCGCGCGCGATGGTGCTTCCCACCACATTGACGAGGCCGATGGTCCGCGCTCCGCGGCGCCGGGCCTCGCGGAGGGCAGCCAGCGTGTCGGCCGTCTCGCCCGACTGGCTGATGCCGATGACGAGGGTGCGTTCGTTCACCACCGGGTTCCGATACCGGAATTCCGATGCGTACTCGACTTCGACCGGGACCCGCGCCAGCTCCTCGATCATGTATTCGCCGATGAGGGCGCTGTGCCACGAGGTGCCGCAGGCCGTGATGATGATCCGCTCGACCGCGACCAGTTCATCATCGGTCATGTTCAGCCCGCTCACCCGCGCCGTGCCTTCCTCCTCGAGCAGGTGGCCTCGGAGGGTATTGGCCAGCGACTCCGGTTGCTCGCAAATTTCCTTGAGCATGAAGTGCTCGAAACCGCCCCGCTCGATCGTGGCCAGGTCCCAGTCGATCTGGTTGACCGGCTTGTCGATGTCCTTCACCTCGAGGTCGCGGACCCGATACCCGTCGCGTGTAAGGATGACCATCTCGCCGTCGTCGAGATAGACGACTGACCGGGTATGCTCAAGCAGCGGCGAGGCGTCGGACGCCACGAACCGCTCGTTTTCGCCGATGCCGACGATCAGCGGTGATCCGTTCCGGGCCGCGACCAGCAGGTCGGGCTCATCGGACGAGATCACCGCGATCCCGTACGCTCCATCTACCTCTCGGAGCGCGGCGGCAACGGCCTCCTCCAGGTCCCCCTGGTAGAGTTCCCCGACCAGGTGCGCCAGCACCTCGGTGTCGGTCTCCGAGGTGAAGGTGTGGCCACGCTGGAGGAGCGCTTTGCGGATCGCGCCGGCGTTCTCGATAATCCCGTTGTGAATCAGGGCGATCCGACCGGACTGGTCGGTGTGGGGATGGGCGTTGGGAGTGTTGGGAGCGCCGTGGGTTGCCCAGCGAGTGTGGCCGATGCCGACCGTGCCGGAGGGGAGGTTGTCCGAGACCTCCCTCTCGAGGTTGGCGAGCTTGCCCGCCGCCTTGTGCACTTTGACGCCGGTGCCGTTGAGGACCGCGATACCGGCCGAGTCATACCCGCGGTATTCCATCCGACGGAGCCCGTCGAGGAGAATCGCCGCAGCCTGGCGTGGCCCAATATACCCGACGACACCGCACATAGTCCCTCTCCCTCGGTTCAGCTCAGCAGCGACCGGCAAGCCTCAATCAAGGACTCCGCATCAGCGGCGCTAGGCGCCTCAGCGATGAACCGGATGATCGGTTCGGTGCCCGATGGCCGAAGATGCACCCACCGATCCGGCCAGGAAAGCCGCAGTCCGTCGCGGTCGTCTACCGTGGCGTCCGCGAAACGCTTCCGCAGCGCCTGGTACGCGGGGGTGAGATCCGCACCACGCGGAGCCTTCGCTTTGACAATGTGATAGCGGGGAGCACCGGCGACGAGCCCGGAGACGGTCTCCCCCGACTCCAAAAGAAGTTGCAAGATAAGGGCCACCCCGATTGGGGCGTCTCGGCCAATGTGGACCGAGGGCAGGATCACGCCACCATTCCCTTCTCCCCCGATGACCGCCCCCTTCTCCTGGATCATCCGGGCGACGTGCGCCTCGCCAACCGGAGCCCGGAAAAACTCGGCGCCATGCTCGCGGGCCGCGTCCTCCACCACGAGGCTCGTCGAGAGATTGACGACCACCGTCGCAGAGCCGGCCTCCGATCGGAATCCCTGGAGTACCGCCCGGACGGCAAACGCCAGGGTGTAGTCCTCGCCGATCGGGGCGCCACGCTCATCGACCAGCGCCAG
>SPDF01000414.1 GCA_004525055.1 Gemmatimonadales bacterium
CAGTAGATCCGGGTGCCGCCTACTCCCCCGACGGCACCCGGATCTACTGGTGGCAGCGGGATGGCCAGCAGTGGGAACTGTGGGTCTCGCCGGCCAACATGAGTGCGCCGAAGCGGCTCCCGATTACGTCTCTGGGATTGATCAAGCCGATCTGGTCCCCCGATGGAGCACGGTTCGCGATCTCTTTGTACACCGCCGGGGCCGGTTTCAAGGTCTGGATGATGGACACCACTGCCGGCAGCGCGCCGCGGCAACTGCAAACTGGCGAGGGCCTCGCGCAAGCTATTAGCTGGCACCCGGACGGAATGCGGCTCGCCTATGCCACGATTTTGAACAACGGCGATGTCGTTGCGATGGCCGTCAACGTCGATTCCGGCACACCGTACCGCCTGGTGCCGGAGGAGACCCGGCCGCACTGGGCTTTTTGGTCACCGGACGGCAGCCAATTGGCCGTTCAAATTATGGAACCGGTCCGATCCTCGATCGCACTGACCGACAGCGCTGGTGGGAATATCAGACAGCTGACCAACGAGGGGTTTGAGCGGTTGGCCGATGCGCCGTGGTCACCCGATGGCACCGCGCTGTTGTACACTTCGAAGCGCACCGGTAAGGACGACATCTGGCTCCTTCCGGTGAACGGCGACTCCGCCCGTCCACTCACCAATGACGTGCGGGAGGACAACTCGCCCATCTGGTCTCCGGATGGTCAGTGGATCGCCTTCTTCTCCGACCGGGGCCAGCAGTCCGACCTCTGGGTCATGCCGGCCGGCGGCGGGCCGGCGGAGCGGGTCACCGACGACGTGCTGGTGGAAACGCTCATCGGCTGGCGGCCGGGCACCGACGAACTGGCGTATACCACCGGGCGCACCAGCCAAACCATCTGGGCCCACGCGCTCGCCGACGGCAAGGAATGGCAGCTCACTCCCGACTCGGTACAGGCGGGCTGGTTCAACCTCTCCTCCAAGGGAGAGGTCATGGTCAATTTCGCTCGGGGCGGTGGTGTGAACGACTTCGCCGTGCTGCCAATTGGAGGCGGTGAGCCCCAGGTCATTTTGGCCAACGCCGGCGGAACCCAGGCCAGGTGGTCACCCGACGGCTCGATGCTGGTGTTCCAGTCGGACCGCGGCGGTACGGAGGACCTCTGGGTGGTGGATGCGACTGGCGGCGCTCCGCGCCAGCTCACCAGTTGGCCTGGCGAAGAAAGTGATCCCCGATGGAGCGCCGATGGCACCGAGGTCTATTTCCGTGCCGATCGGGAGGCGCTGTTCGGCGATGCCTGGCGAGTCTCCGCGGCGGGCGGGGAACCGGTCCGCATCACGACGAATGCAAGGGTCATCGGACTTGAGGAGAATGACATCCAGGCATCAGACTTCATCGTCCAGCAGGCTGGCAGTGGTCGGGCGACCTTCAAGCTGGCGCGGGTGCAGGGCAATGGTTCGTTGCAGACCCTGTGGGACCGATCGCTTGCGGGGGTGGTAGGCAGGTCCCCTGCCACCGACTCGGTCGCCATCGTTGTGGTCGGTGAGAACGGCCCGCAGACGATGCTCCTCCCGCTCAATGGTGGAGAAGGCCGGCCGCTGCTCGAACCCGGCCAGTTTGGGCAGGCCTGGTCGCCCGATGGCAAGGAGATGGTCTATGGGTTTCTCGTCGGTGAGGCCGGCGACCTCGGCATCCTGACGCTGGCTGACGGTTCCACCCGCCGCATCACCGAGACCCCGGAGAATGAGGGGCGCACGGAGTGGTCGGCCGATGGTAGCACGCTGGTGTTCCAGCGCTCGGTACCCATCAGTCGGATCACCACGGCCAACCTGACGAAGCTGCTGGCCGCGCCGCACTAACAAACTTCTGTCATTGCGAGGCCACGCAGTGGCCGAAGCAATCTCGGACTCAGCTTCGACATTTGAGATTGCCACGTCGGCCCCTTCGGGGCCTCCTCGCAATGACGGAACAGGAGAAAGGGCGGCCAATTGGCCGCCCTTTCTGCGTTCAACCTCTGCCGGGGCTAGTACCGGTAGTGATCCGGCTTGTACGGGCCTTCGGGCTTGATGCCGAGGTAG
>SPDF01000277.1 GCA_004525055.1 Gemmatimonadales bacterium
AGGCTGTCGCGCTCGCTGCCGTCGCCGCCGTCCGCACCCCCGCCGCCCGCAGCCGCCGCCTCGAGGGCACGCACCGTCTCCAGGATGTCGCTCTCGGCCTCCGCCGATTCCTTCGCAGCCGCCTGCCGCGCCTCCCGCCGTTTCACATACCACTCCATCACCCGCTCCGACTCCTCGGTGCTGATGAACGCCCCCTGCAACCGGAGCGGCTCGCTTTTCCCGGGAGGCAGGAAGAGCATGTCGCCGTTGCCGAGGAGCGCCTCGGCGCCATTCTGGTCGAGAATGGTGCGGCTGTCCACCTTGGACGCCACCCGAAACGCGATTCGGCTTGGGAAGTTGGCCTTGATGAGGCCGGTGATGACGTTCACCGAGGGCCGTTGTGTGGCGAGAATCAGGTGGATGCCGATGGCCCGCGCCTTTTGCGCCAGCATCGCCAGCGGGGCCTCGACTTCGCCCTGCACCGTCATCATCAGGTCGGCCAGCTCGTCCACAAACAGCACGATGAACGGGAGATGCCCTTCGGTGTACACATCTTCCTCAGGCGGTGGCGGCGGCGTGTCGGCCGGCTCCTCGTTGACGGATGTGAGGGTGAGCTTGGGTCGTGCCGGATTCCTGAGCGGTTTTCCATCCGCCACTTTCCGGTTGAAGTCGGCAAGGTTGCGCGCGCTGTTGGCGTGCAACAGCTCGTACCGCCGGTTCATTTCGTGGACAGCCCACTTCAAGGCCGTGGCCGCCTCGTGATTGTTCGTCACGACCTTGTGGCGAAGATGCGGCAGCGAGTTGTACATCGAGAGCTCGACCATCTTCGGGTCGATCATCAGCATCCGCAGATCGTGAGGCGTGTATCGATACACCAGGCTCGTGATAATGGTATTGATGGCGACCGACTTACCTGAGCCGGTGGCGCCCGCGATGAGGAGGTGCGGCATCTTGCCGAGGTCGGCGACGACCGGCCGGCCCTCGAGGTCGCGCCCGAGGGCGATCGGAAGCGTCGCGCGCGAGCGCTCCCACTCGGGGGCCGCGATCAGCTCCCGGATCGTGACCATGCGCGCCGTCGGATTGGGGACCTCGATCCCCACGGCGCCCTTGCCCGGAATCGGCGCAACGATCCGGATCGAGGGGGCGTGCATGGCGAGGGCCAGGTCATCGGCCAGCGCCGCGATGCGACCCACCTTGACCCCCGGTGCCGGCACGATTTCGAACTGGGTGACGACCGGGCCAGTCGTCCGCCCGGCGATGGTCCCGTCCACCTTGAAGGTCCGCAACGTATCGAGCAACACCTGGCCGAGTCGGTCGAGCTGGGCTTCGCCTGCGTCGATGTCTCTGATCGGCGGCTCCTGCAACAGCTCCATGGGCGGCAACTCCGATTCGACGTCCGGCACCGGCGCGGGCGCAAGCGGCTTCCCCTTGGTCGGCTTCGGCTCGCGCCCCTTCCGGGGGGCCGTTCCTTTCGCTGGAGCCTCGTCCTCCTCCTCATCGTCCTCGATCGGCGGCAGCGGGGCCATCCGGCGTGGGGGAGCGGCGGCCTTCGCTTCCTCCGATTCCGGTTGGCGTTCCAGCCGCTGCAGCGGATGCCAGGCGATCGTAAGCAGCGTCAACGCGGAGAGTGCCAGAAATCCGAGGAGGAGGGCGCCCGCGAACCCCACGATGCCGTCCACGCCGGACGCGAGGAAGCCCGGCGCCAACCCGGTCATGCGGGCACCGAGCGCCCGCCCCGCGACGTCGGGGACAAGATCCTCCGGAGTGACGCGACTGATGACCCCCACCACGTATGGCACCACGATGCTCAGTCCGGCGGCGAGAATGGCGGCCCGCTTCATGTCGAGCCTGGGCAGTCGATCAAACCCTGCCAACCCCAGCCCGAGCCCCAAGAGCGGCACCCCGAGTGCCCCGATGCCGAGCCACGCCCAGAGGAAGCCACCGAGCACGTGGCCGAGAGGTCCAGTCAGTGAGATCGGAAGCAGGGTGAGCCCGGCAAAGAGCCCCAGCACGAGGGCGGTAACTGCGCCGAGGCGGCGGCGGGCGTCGTCGGTCACAGAAGACTCGCGGGAGCGGGGGCGGCGGTGATGCGCCGCTCGTGATACATCGGAAGAACCGGATAGACGTCCTGTCGGGCCGCATCGACAAGATCGGCCTCGAAGCCGATCCCCACGATATCGATCCCGCCGCGGCTGGTGCGGAGGGGGCGTTCCCACGCCATGCCGTACCGGCGCACCAGGTCCAGACTGGCGAGCGCGGCGTCGTTCATCCCCTTGCGCGTGCGGCTGTTCCCGAACACCGCGGTGAGGAGGCGACCGGCGGTGTAGGCGTCGTCCAGCGCAAAGGACCGCTCCCGGCCAGCGCAGAGAATTAGCAACTCGCCACGTGCATCGACGGCATCCCGCGCGTTGGCTGCCGCCATGGTCAAGTTCACGGCGGCGGCAAGGTGAACGGACGCCGCCCCCTGAGTGGCCAGGAGTGCAGGCGTGCCGTTCGTCGTGGACATGACCAGCGTCCGGCCAGCGACTGCCTCAGCTGTCATCTCGAGGGGACTGTTGCCGAGCGCAAAGCCGGGGATGGCCAGACCGCCGCGCTCGCCGCAGAGAAGAACGTCCGGGGCCCCGATCGTCTGGGACAGGCGCAGCGCCTCCTCGGTTG
Source organism: Gemmatimonadales bacterium (assembly GCA_004525055.1). Classification (GTDB taxonomy): domain Bacteria; phylum Gemmatimonadota; class Gemmatimonadetes; order Gemmatimonadales; family GWC2-71-9; genus SPDF01. Next base: position 2,638 of record SPDF01000277.1, read on the forward strand.
TGGAGGCAGGGAGGATGGCGCGGGCACCGTGGTGCAGCGCCGCACATATGACCGTAGAGGCACGCAGGATGTCGATGACGAAGATCGTCCGCCCCATCGCCTGCCCAGGCTGGAGGCCCAGCGGCGAGAAGACGACGTCGAGCTTCATGGCTCAGGTTTCAGCAGCTGCGGCTCGCGCTCGAGGAACTTGGTGTCCACCGTCCCGGCCACAAAATCAGGGTGGCGGATGACACGCGCCAGGAAGGGGATCGTCGTGGTGATCCCCTCGAGGATGAAGCTATCGAGCGCCTGGCCCATCCGGGTGAGCGCCTCGGCCCGGTCGTTGCCATGCACGATCACCTTGGCGAGCAGGGAGTCGTAGTAGGGCGGTACCCTGTACCCGGCGTACACGTGGGTGTCCACGCGGACCCCTGGACCACCCGGCGGGTGATAGGCGGTGATCAGGCCGGGGCTCGGCTGGAAGTTCCGGTACGGGTCTTCGGCGTTGATGCGGCACTCGATGGCGTGCCCACGCAGGTAGCGGCCGTCGCCC
>SPDF01000060.1 GCA_004525055.1 Gemmatimonadales bacterium
CCGCCGCCCTCGCGGGGGGTGCCGCCGCTGCAGGCGCCGTCGCGGCCTCAGGGCCGCCCCCCGGACCCTGGACGGTGCCCGGCACGGCGTTTGCCCCCCAGAGCAGCACCATCGGCGGTGCTGCACTGCCCGTTCTCGACTCGGTAATCGGCGTCCTCAGGGCCGACCAGCGACTCGTGGTGGAGATCATCGGCTACGCCGACGACCACTCCTCCGAGACGGCCAACCTCCAGCTCTCCACCGCACGCGCCGATGCCGTCAGGAACTACCTGCTCAGCAAGGGCGTCAGCGCTCAGCAGATGCAGGCGCGCGGCGCAGGTTCCACCGGGGCCGATCCGAACGCGGCACCCTCCGAGAACCGACGGACCGACATCAGGATCATCGGCTCCTAGCTTCCGCCCGAGCCCCTGACCCCTGCACGACAACTGGCGTCCTGCAATGGCCCTCTGGGCCGGAGCGTCCCTGTGCGTGGTTCAGGCCTCTGCATCGTCGTGGCACTCAGTGCAATTCTCGGCACCCCTGTCGCCGCCCAGAGCGGGCAGTGGCATCGGGAGCTGCCGGCGTCCTATGGCATCGACTTTCTCGCACCGATCCCTCCGCCTCCATCGCATCTGCACTCCCCATGGCCAAGCCCACCACTGGTCCGCCAGCCGGACGAGGTGCGCGCCCTCTATGTCAACGCGTGGGCGTTCGGCGGGAACCGCTTCCGGGAATTGGTCCGACTTGCCGACGAGACCGAAGTCAACGCCCTCGTCATCGACCTGAAGGACGATACCGGCTACCTCACCTACCGCTCCAAAGTCCCGACCGCGATCGCCATCGGCGCCAACAAGGAATTGCGCGCACGGGATACCGAGGCGCGGGTTCGCGAGATGCTGGCACACGGCATCTATCCCATTGCGCGCATCGTCGTCGCCAAGGATCCCCTCCTCGCATCGGGGAAGCCGGCATGGGCCATCCAGCACACCGATGGCGGCCTCTGGCGGGACCGACGTGGCACCGCCTGGGTAGACGCCTTCAATGATTCGGTGTGGATCTATGCCGCGCAGCTCGCCGCGGAAGCGGTGGAGATGGGCTTCGCCGAAGTGCAGTTCGACTATGTGCGGTTTCCGGACGAACCCCGGAGCCGGATGGCGAGCGCAATCTTCCCCGCGCGCCGCGCCGACGAGTCCACGCGCTCAGGGGTCCGGCGGAACCTCGTCCTCCTGCGGGATCGGATGCGCCCCTTCGACGTGCCCGTCACGCTCGATGTCTTCGGGATGACTACCATCATGACGGGCGATATGGGTATCGGGCAGGTGTGGGAAGATCTGGTCGGGCTGTCTGACGTGGTGCTGCCGATGGTGTACCCGAGCCACTACGCGCCGGGCATGTACGGCACCCAGACGCCCAATGCGGATCCCTATCTCGTGGTCCGGCGCGCGCTGGAAGACGGGCTACGACGGAACGCCCTGCTGGATCGCCCGGCAAGCATTCGCCCCTACCTGCAGGCGTTTACCCTCGGCGCGCCCCGTTACACCGGCGAGCACGTTCGCGCACAGATCCAAGCCGCGGCAGACGTGGGCATCGACAGCTGGGTGCTGTGGAACCCCCGCAGTGATTACCGCGAGTCTGGGCTGGTGCCCGCCAAGCTGGCCTTGGGCTCCCAGCCCGTGATGTAACCGGCCAGCGCGCTGGCTGCCGTGGTGTAGGGGCTGGCCAGGTAGAGCTGCCCGGGGCCGGAACGGCCCGGGAAGTTGCGATTGATGGCGCTCACGGTGACGGTCTTTCGATCGTAACTCACGCCTGGTCCGGCGTTGATGCAGGCCCCGCACGACGGCTCGATGATTTCCGCGCCCACCGCCTGGAAAATGTCGACATACCCCTGTGCCTCCGCATACCGCTTCACATCCTGACTGCCAAACTGGATATAGAACCGCACGTCGGGATGGATGCGCTCGCCGGCCTCCGCCGCTTCGCGCAGCACCGCTGCGTACATGTCCATGTCTTCCTTCTTCCCCGCGGTGCAGCTGCCGGCGTAGGCGATATCCAGCTTGACCTGCTCGCCGAGTTCGCGGATGAATTGACCGTTCCCCGGGTCGCCGGGAAGCGCGATCATCGGTTGCAGGGCGGAGGCGTCGATGTCGATCACTTCCTCGTAATCCGCATCGGGATCGGAAAAGAGACCCTCGAGCATCGCCTCGACCTCGGCGCGCGGCAGTGCACGTTCGCGGACGAGATAATCCACCGTCACGGCGTCCGGCGCGATGATGCCGGTAAACGCCCCGACTTCCGCGGCCATGTTGGTCATCGTGGCGCGCTCGTCGATCGAGAGTGCCCGCACCGCGTCGCCGGCGTACTCGACGATCTTGCCGATGGCGCGGCCACTCTTCACGTAGGGCTGCCGCAGAATCTGCAGCATGAAGTCCTTGGCCGTCACGTTGGCGGGCTTGGTCCCGTTGACCCGGACGAGGACGGAGGGCGGCACCTTGAGGCGGACGTCCTTGGTGAGCCAGGAGTTGAAGATGGCGGTGGTGCCGACACCGAACGCCACGCAGCCGACTGCTCCGCTGTGCGGCGTGTGGCTGTCGCTCCCGATCACCACCTGGCCTGGAAGCACGTGCCGCTCCAGCATCTTCGAGTGACAGATCGCCTCCGACCCCTGCACGATGCTGTTGAGCGCCGTGCGGGGCAGTTCGCCGTAGAGCTTGATCCCCTGCTCCTCCGAAAACTCCTCCTGCTTCTTCTTCAGTTCGAGCGCCACGTCGAGCAGGCCCTCCGCCTTGCGGGCATCGGTCATCGCCAGCTCGAGAAAGGTCAGATGGTCACGGAAGAAGAAGATCGAATCGGGATCCACCACTTTCTCGTTGGCACCGACGAAATCACGCCAGAAGATGGCGGCCATCGGCGTCACGTATTCGTGGCTGAACCGGATGTCAGTGCGCACGAAGCCCTCGTCACCTGGCTTGACGTACGGCACGCCGACGCGATCACCCGACAGGTCGGTCACCCAGCGGCGGGCCAAGACCTTCTCGGCCAGCGTCATCGGCCGCTTCGCGGTGGTGACCTCGGGGACGCGGACCTTGCCCTGCATGCGGGCCACGTTGTACTGGAAGAGCCCGCCATGCTCGATGATCCCGCGGGTGATGCCTCCCTCCCCGTCCGTGAACACAGAGAGGGGGATCGGCTCACCGCGGCGTACCCGGTCGAGGAGAGAAAAGTCGGTGCTGGTGAATATGCCGAGGTTCTGGCAATTCTCACGGTAGATCCGCTCGATATTCTCGGCGACCACCAGTTTCACCCCTGCCATCAACTCGGCGTAGGGGGACTGCTCGCGGCTCGACCCCTTGCCACGCCGCTTGCCGCTCACCGACGCGACGAACCCACCCTGACGCACCGAGCCGCGCGTGATGGGAAACTCTTCGCCGCACTTCAGGCCGAGGTAGGGGAAGTCACCCAGCGTCTGGTCGTAGTAGTAGCAGATGTAGGCCGGCGTGATTTCGTCGGTCGAGATGTCATCACGGAGCGCGACGGCAGGCGTCCAGGCCAGATCCTGACCCTGAAGCTGGCTCCGGATGAGGTCCGGGTCTACGGTCAGGTAGAGAATGCGGCCATGGAAGGTGATGGCATCGGGCAGCATGGTGATCGGGCGCGACTTGAGGCTTTCGAGCATGGGCGGGCAGTCTCCTGGTTGCTTCAAAATGCCCATGCGGGTGGGCCGGAGCAAGGATTGTTTGCGAAGGGGGGATGGCGGACTAGACTTCAACCCATGCGCCCCCTGACCCTGATGCTGCTCGCCGCGCTTGCGGCGACGCCTGCGGCTGCACAATCGCCCTGGAAGATCACCCCACCCACGCAGTTCATCCGGCTGGGGACTTTCGCGGACACTACGCTGTCAGAGGCCTCGGCCGCCGCTGCGAGTCGAACCCAACCCGGCGTCATCTGGACCCTGAACGACTCGGGAAATGCTCCCTGGCTCTACGCAGTGGACACTGCCGGGGCCTCCCTCGGCACCTTCCGCGTGGCAGGTGCAGGGAACTTCGATTGGGAGACGCTGACGATCTCCCCCTGCCCCGCCGGCTCCTGTCTGATTATCGCAGACATCGGCGACAATCCCGAAACCCGGCCAAGCGTCGTGCTGTACCGGGTGCCTGAACCGCGCATCGCGGGGCTGGCCCCGGGCGAGCTGGGCGTCACGGCGCCCGCCGAGTCGCTCAGTCTCCAGTACCCCGACGGCCCGCACGATGTGGAGGCGATCTACGCCGATGCCACCGGTGACATGTATCTCGTCTCCAAGGGGCGGACCAAGGGAATCCTCCTCTTTCACCTCCCCGCGAGCGCGTGGTCGAGCACCGGTTCCGCTGTTCCGGAACGGATCGACTCACTGCCGATCAGGCCCGACATCAGCATTGGACAATGGGTAAGCGACGCGGCGCTCTCCCCGGATGGCCGACATGTGGCGGTACGCACCTATTCCGCCGTCTTCTTCTTTACCGTCGAACACGATGGGCGTCTCGTGCCCGACCAAGGGCGCGAATGCTTGTTCGGCCTGGTTGAGCCGCAGGGCGAAGGAGTCACCTGGCTGGACAACAGCAGACTCCTCCTCACCAGCGAATCGAGCTCGACCAGCCGCGGCACCCTGTACCTGCTCGAGTGCGGCACGCCGGAGGCGTAAATACCATTTTCGTGCCGGGCCAGGACCGGTCCTTTGCCATCTCCAACCAATGTGAGTTCCATGCGACGATTGACGGTGCTCTTCGCGTCCCTGTTCCTCCTCGTTCCCGCTCCCTCGGTCCGTGCGCAGACGGCGGTGGACAAGGCCGCGCGGGCCGTTTCGTCCAGCGTCATCCGCGCTCACATCGAGTTCCTTGCCAGTGATGCCCTCGAAGGACGCGGCGCCGGCACCCGCGGCGGGGACCTCGCCGCGCGGTATATCGCTGCGCAGTACCTCCGGCTCGGCCTCGAGCCCGCGGGCGATGACAGCACCTATTTCTTCAAGGTACCCGTCGTTTCCTTTACGCCGGAGCCGACGCTCGGCCTCGGGAGCACGGAGTTGGCGTACCCGACGGATTTCGTTCTGGGACCGATGCAATGGGATTCCCTGGTCACCGTCGACGCCCCGCTGGTCTTCGCCGGGTACGGCATCGTCGCACCGGAGTACGGGTGGAACGACTATGCCAATCTCGACGTGACGGGGAAAATCGTGGCCGTGATGGTCAATGATCCCGGCCTCCACGACCCGTCGACGTTCAAGGGAAAGGTGCTCACGTATTACGCGCGCTGGACCTACAAGTACGAGGAGGCGGCGCGGCAGGGCGCCGCCGGCGTGCTCCTGATTCACACCACCGAGAGCGCGACCTATCCCTGGGGCACCGTCGAGGGGAGTTACAGCGGCAAGCAAGTCCGGCTGGAGGCCGCCCCCACGTCCCTGCTCGTCACCGGATGGGTGCAGCAGGCGGTGATGGCAAACGCCTTCAAGGCGGCTGGGAAGGAGCTGTCCGAGGAAATGACCAGGGCGGGGACGAAGGGCTTCTCAGGCTACGATCTGTCGACCCGCGTCGCAGCCAGCATCCGCGCCCCCATGACCCGGACCGCCACCTACAACGTGCTGGGGCGCTTGCCCGGCTCCAAGGGGCCGTTGGCGGCTGAGGTCGTCGTCCTCGGCGCGCACTACGACCACCTGGGTATCGGCAAGGCCGTTGACGGTGACTCGATCTACAACGGGGCGCGAGACAACGCGGCTGGCGTGGCCGAAATGCTCGCCATCGCAGAGGCGATGACTCGCGCAGAATTCCAGGGGAAGCGTTCGATCCTCTTCGCGGCATTCGGCGGCGAAGAGTCGGGACTCCTCGGTTCACAGGCGATGATCGACCGGCCGTTCATGCCTCTCCACAACGTCGCGGCGATGCTCAATTTCGACGGCGCGAACCTCTACGGCCGCGCGCGGGACATTGCCGCCAACGGCTCCGACCAGTCGTCACTCCTCGGCGCCCTGCAGGCGGCAGCACGACTGGAAGGGCTGCGGGTGACCGTGGACTCCGGCGGGATGTATCGCGGGAGCTTCTTCCGCTCCGACAACTTCCCCTTCGCGCGAGCTGGGATCCCCTCGCTCTCGTTCGAACCGGGCAGCGACTTTGTGGGCAAGCCCAAAGACTATGCGAAACAGGCGGAAGAGGAGTACACCACCAAGCGATACCACCGACCCCAGGATGAGCTCGGTCCCTGGTATTCGCTGGCCGGCGCGGTGCCCGAGACCCGTGTGGGGCTCCGAACGGCCGTATATGCGGCGGACGCTTCCGGGCAGCCGGTCTGGGATGTGGACTCGGAATTCCGCGCGGTCGGTGAAGAGCGTGTCAATCCAGTCAATACGAAATAGTACCACAACAGCATCATGTCACTGTCGCGGCATCGCGACAGTGACTCGCACTCTCCGACGCTCCCGATATGATTCGACAATAGCACATATAAACCATTGCTCTTCTTTGACTTAGATCCATTTGCGGCAGCCACCGCTCCAACGTTCCAGTGGGCCTCCCCCTAGACCTCCAACGCCATCCAGTGTAGTTTCGCGGGCGTTCCCCCCGGAATTTCTTCGACCAGGAGTCCCTCTGGAACTCCCATCGCAGCATCGCGTCCCGCTCACCTGGCTGCTGCAGCATGGCGGTGAGATCATCAGCCTTCGCACACTCACGGAGCTGGCACCAGCCGGCACCGTCGATCCTGCCGCCCTCGATGCTGCACAGCAGGCGCTGTTGTTGGCCAAGCCCGTCACGGCTGTGGTCAAGAAGCAGAAGGACACCGGTGTCTGGGCCGGTAATCTGCTCGGGCTGGCCCCGTCAAAGACCACCGGAATCAAGGATGTCGGCACCATTCCGCAGTACCGCCGGCTGCTCCAGATGGGCTTCCCGCTGGCCGGGCGCCCCTTCAAGCTCGCGGACCGGCTCCTCTTCCGGCTCCTCTCCCGAGACGATGACCCCAAGCTCCTCTTCGAATTCAAGAAGATGGCCGCCGGCGATGCGCACGCCGAGTCCTGGGCCCGTTGGGTCATCCGCGAGGCCTCGTGCGCCGCGCTGGCCGAGGCAGGCCACATCGAGGACCCACGGCTCCGTGGGTCTGCCCACAAGGTGGCCAGCGCCGTGTCGCAGTTCCTGCGCAGCCCCCTCTCCGAAAAGCCGTTCGTCAAGGCGGGCAGCAAGACGATCCTGCATCCGGAGGCGTATCCGCCCAGCTGGTACTCCGTGGCGATGGTGGCGGCCATGCCGTCGCTCCAGCGGGAGCGCGCCGGCTTCACGGAACGACTGGGCACCTACCTGGCCCAGCCAGCGCCGAAGAAGTCGTTCTGGCTGCATGTCGGCAAGAAGACGTTCAAGCCTCAGCACCTCCTCCTCGGCGACCCGATCGAGGCAGACGGCAAGGGCGTCGCCAAGGATGTTCCACTCGCCCTGCACTACATCGAGCTCCTCGCGCGGATCGGCGCGCTCCACACGGCGCCCGTGGCCACCAAGGTGCTCGGCCGACTCCTCAAGGATTGCGACGAGAACGGCGTCTGGCACCCCAAGGGGCTTCGCAGCCTCCCCAAGGGAACCAACAGGATCGCGTATCACACATTCCCACTCGCGACCGAAACCAAGACCGCGGAATCGCGGCAGGTGGACCTCACGTTCCGGCTGGCGCTGATTGCCAAGCATCTGGGGTGGCAATTGGAGATGGTGTAGGGGCGGGGAAGCGGGGAAG
>SPDF01000087.1 GCA_004525055.1 Gemmatimonadales bacterium
GACGATTCGATGGCCATCAGGACGGCGATACCGGGGTAGCCGAGCGCCGAGACGGTCTCGATGAGCCACTGGACGACGGAATGAATCATGAAGCAGCCGGTCAGGAGGTGGAGGGACGGAAGCCGAACTCACCGAGGAGTGGCACGAAGCGGACGTCGCCGAGGGAAGTGGTAACGATCTGGTCACCCTCCTTCCGCAGCAGCTGCAGCACCTGGGAATCGCGGTCGCCGATCGGGATGACCAGCCTGCCCCCAGGCCCGAGCTGCTCCATCAGTGGTGCGGGAACAGCGGGACTCGCGGCGGCCACGAGGATGGCGTCGTAGGGCGCGAAGGGCCGCCAGCCGAGGGTGCCGTCGCCGACGAGCACCGTGATGTTTCGGATGCCCGCTCCCTCCAGCACCGTCCGCGCCTCGGAGGCGAGCGACTGGATCCGCTCGACGCTGAAGACCGTGTCGGCTAACAGCGCCAGCAGTGCGGTCTGGTAGCCCGAGCCGGTGCCGATCTCGAGCACCTTCTCCCGCCCGGTCAGCTCGAGCACCTCGAGGTAGCGCGCCTGTACCCACGGCTGGGAAATGGTCTGCCCGCCGCTGATCGGGAGCGCGGAGTCCTCGTAGGCCCGGTGCCGCACGCTCGCCGGCACGAAGAGGTGGCGCGGCACCTGCGAGATGGCGCGCAGCACGGCGAGATCGCGAATCCCCTTGGCCTGCAACTCGCTGACCAGGCGTGCGCGATACCCGCCGTAGCTGTCCCCTGCCCCTACAGCTTCAGCCGCCATTCCCGAACCGTTTCCAGCAGTGGGTAGTGCGTCAGGTCCATGTGCAGCGGGGTGACGGACACGTACCCCTCCGCAACGGCGCCGTGGTCCGAGCCTTCTCCGCCCGTCCAGGTGCTCGTGCCGCCGCCGACCCAGAACATCTCGCGTCCCCACGGATCCTTCATGCGCGTGAGCGACTCCGAAAAGAACCGGCTGCCAAGGCGCGTCACCACCGTCCCCTTGACCTCCGACGCGGGCACGGCGGGCAGGTTCACGTTGAGCAGGGTGTCCGTCGGAAACTCCGGCACCGCGACGACCTGCTGCACCAACCGCTTCAGGAGCGGCCCGTAGGTGGCCAGCGTTTCCGGATCATGGCCGGCAAAGGAGACGGCAACGCCCGGAATCCCGAGGGTGACGGCCTCCATCGCCACGGCGACCGTGCCCGAGTAGAGGACATCCTCACCCATGTTCGGGCCATGGTTCACCCCGGAAAAGACAAAGGAGGGGCGCTCGGGCAACAGCGCATTCACGGCGAGGAGCACACAGTCGGTCGGCGTCCCGTCCACCTGGTAGGCCCCGTCGGGGCGGAGCGCCGCGCGCAGCGGCCGATGCAGCGTGAGCGAGTGACTGGTGCCGCTCTGCTCCCGGTCCGGCGCCACCACGGTGACATGCCCCACGCTCCGGCAGGCGTCAGCCAGAAGCCCGATCCCCGGTGCGAGGATGCCATCGTCGTTGCTGACCAGGATGTGCATCAACTCTTGCCCTTCTTGTCGTCGCGGCCCTCAAGCACCTTGAGCACCGCATCGACCTCCTGCCGCAGTTCCCGGACGGTTTCCGAGCCCATCGCGCGGCGGGCCGTGCCACGCAACTCGCCGGTGCGGCGGTACTGCTCGATCTTCTGGCGCGCCCCCTCGATGGTGTACTTCTCGCTATAGAGGAGATGCTTCACCAGCATGATGAGTTCGACCTCGCGACTCTTGTAGACGCGATTCCCGGATCGATTCTTCGCCGGGTTGAGGAAGCGGAACTGGCTTTCCCAATACCGCAGGACGTGCGGCTTGAGGTCCGTCAGCGCGCATACCTCGCCGATGGAGAAGAATTCCTGGGTCGGACGTGGATTTGTCACCGCCACTGCTCCGCCTTGAGGGTTCGTTCCATCAGGTCGGCCACTGCCTGCTTCGGCGCTTTGCCGTCGAAGAGGATCGCGGCCACCTGTTCCGTGATCGGGAGTTCCACGCCGTGACGCGCCGCCAGCCCCACCGCCGAGCGAGCGGTGTTCACCCCTTCGGCCACGGTGCGATGGGTCGCAGTGTACTGCTCCAACTTCTCGCCCTGGGCCAGGGCCATCCCGAGTGCCCGATTGCGGCTCAGCCCGCCGGTGGCCGTCAAAATCAGGTCACCCATCCCGGCGAGCCCGGCAAACGTCATCGGCTTGGCGCCCATGGCGAGGCCCAGCCTCGTCATCTCCGCGAGCCCGCGGGTGATCAGCGCCGCACGCGGATTGTTCCCCAGCCCCAGCCCTTCCAGGATCCCCGCCGCGATCGCGATCACGTTCTTCAATGCGCCGCACAGTTCGACCCCCACCAGATCATCGTTCGAATACACCCGGAACCTGGGCGTCGAGAACGCCTCCTGCACCGTGGCCGCGACATCGGGATCGAGCGCGGCCGCCACCACGGCGGTCGGCTGTCCCGCGTGGACCTCAGCCGCGAAGCTCGGGCCGGACAGCGCCACGAACGGTCGGCCCGGAAGGCTCTCCGCCAGCACCTCGTGCGGCAACAGGAGCCCGGGTGCCTCGATGCCCTTGGTCGCGCTCACGACGATCGCATCCTGGCGCACCCCGGGATCCAGCGGGGCGGTGACACTCCGCGCCACATGGCTCGGCGCGGCCGAGAGGATGATCGGTGCACCATCCACCGCCTCGAAGGGGTCGGTGCAGGCGACCAGCCGCCGGTCGAGCGTCCGGCCGGCGAGGAAGACGTCATTCTCGTGCCGGGCGTTGATGCTCTCCACCACCTCAACCTCATAGGCCCACAGCCGCACCTCGTGACCCTTGCGGGCCAGGAGATCGGCGAGGGTGGTGCCCCAGCTCCCCGCACCGAGTACACCAATGCGCGTCATGCTGAGTCGGCTCCCTTCGCATGCCGGCCAAAACGATTCTCGGTGCCGTTGGCCAGGCGCCGGATGTTGGAGCGGTGCATCCAGATGATCACCGCCGCGAGCAGCCCGTAGAGCCAGATACTCTCCCGGCGCGCCGGATACAGCACCCACACCAACGCGGGAAAGACGCCGGTCGCGACGACCGAGCCGAGCGACACATACCCCGAGACCCAGACGATGAGGGCCCAGATCACGAGGCAGATGCCGACCGCCATCGGCGCGAGGCCGAGCACCACGCCCGCGCTGGTCGCCACGCCCTTGCCCCCCCGGAACCCCACGAACACCGAGAACACGTGGCCCACCACGGCCATCACGCCGCACGCCAGCGGGAACCACCCGAGGGTGCTGACCGCCGGACCGATGATGAGGACCGGCACGGCGCCCTTGGCGACGTCGAAGATCCCGACGGGAATCGCGTACCGCCATCCCATGAGGCGGTAGACGTTCGTGGCGCCGAGGTTCTTGCTCCCGTGCTCCCGAAGATCGATCCGCTTGAACGCCTTCCCCGCCAGGAAACTGGTGGGAATGGCGCCGAGGAGATACGACGCGACGAGCGCCGCGATCGGTGCGGAGGTCACGGATTGCGCCCCGAGCGATGTTTGAACTTCAGTCGCAGCGGCGCCCCCTCGAACGACCACGCCTTGCGGAACCCGTTGATCAGGTAGCGCTGGTACGATTCCGGGACATCGTCCGGGCGACTGCACACGATCGCAAACACCGGCGGCGCCGTGCCGACCTGCGAGGCGTACAGCAACTTGACTTCCCGCCCCGCCTTCTGGGGCGGGCTCGTGTGCTGGACGAGCGCCTCGAGGACCTTGTTGACTTCGGCCGTCGGAATCCGGCGCTCCCGCGCCTCGGCCACCTCGAGGATCTCCCGCGGCAGCTGGTGCACCCGCTGTCCCGTTTCGGCGGAGAGGTACACGAACTTTACGTAGGCAAGAAACGGCGCCTTGGCACGAAGCGTCTCTTCGCCTCGGCGCGCCGTGTTGGCGTCCTTGTCCGTGACCAGGTCCCACTTGTTGACGGCGATGATCAGTCCGCACCCCCGGTCCCACGCCTCGTTCGCGATTCGGAGGTCCTGGGTGTGCAGGCCGAGCGCGGCATCGACCACGAGCACGCAGACCTGTGCCCGCTCGATGGCGCGCTGCGTGCGCAGGGTGGAATAGAATTCCACGTCCTCGTGGACCCGGGCCTTCTTCCGGAGCCCCGCCGTATCAATGAGCGTGAACGACTTCCCGTGTGCCTGGAAGACCGAGTCCACCGCGTCGCGCGTGGTGCCGGCCACCGGCGAGACCACCACGCGGTCCTCCCCGAGCAGCCGGTTGATGAGCGAGGACTTGCCGACGTTTGGACGACCGACCACCGCGACATTGATGGACTCGTCGAGTTCATCCTCCTGTTGCTCCGGGAGCCGCTCGACGATCGCGTCGAGCAGATCGCCGCTCGCCTTGCCGATGGCGGCGGAAAGTGGAATCGGGTCGCCCAGACCGAGCTTGTAGAACGCCATGTGCGCGGTGGTGTCGGGGAGGTCATCGAGTTTGTTGACCGCCAGGAGTACGGGCCGATTGGCGCTGCGCAGGTGGGCGGCAATTTCCGCGTCCACCGGGTTGAGCCCTTCCTTCCCGTCGACGAGCAGCACGACGAGATCCGATTGCTCCACGGCGAGGTCCACCTGCCGACGAATGGCGCGGTCCATCGAATCGTTGGAGTCGGGCAGCAGCCCGCCGGTGTCGATCAGCCAGAAGCGCCGGCCGCCCCATTCACCGGTGCCGAAGTGCCGGTCGCGGGTGGTGCCCGCCTGATCGGAGACGATGGCCCGCCGCCCGCCCAGGAGCCGGTTGAACAGCGTGGATTTCCCCACATTCGGGCGGCCCACCACCGCGACGGTCGGCATGCTCATGCGGCCACCGGCGCCGTGAGCGCGTCCGTGAAGTGGTGGGAAAAGCGGATCTCGACCGGCAGCTGCGCCTGCAGCGCGTGCGCCTCGAGGTCATCCATGAACAGCAGATCGTCGTTGATCGATTCCGCGGGCAACAGCGCCAGGTCGAGATCGTCTCGATCACGGAGTGCGGCCAGGAATGCGGCGCCCGGCAACAGGCCCGCCGTCGTGACCGTCTTGCCGAAGAGCGCATTCTCGAGGACGATCAGCTCGAAGGTGGCGCCCGTGGCCTCGCCGAGCGGCGCGAGCACCTGCGGCATCAACGCCCCCATGGACGTGCCGGTGAGCACCCCGATCCGCTTGCCGGCAAGGTGCCCCAGCTCCCCTGCCCCCTCCTGGATCCGCGCCTGCAGGTAGCGCACCGAACCGACGCCGTTTTCCACCTGATCGAAATCGTCGTAGGCCTCGGGACCGGGCAATGGGATGCCGGCCCGGAGGTACAACTCGTCCGCGCCCAGGCACCAGGCCCTCCCCCGTTCCGCGCGCGCCACGGCGGAGTGGCGCTCCACCAGTCGAACAGCGGCGGCGCATTCGGCCTCGGTCGGTTCCCGGACCAGGTGATGCTTGCTGAACTCGGTGAGGCCGACCGGCACCACCGACACGCTCAAGACCGCGTCGCCGAAGGCGTAGAGGTCGTTGAGGGACTTCTCCAGCACATCGCCGTCGTTGACCCCGGGCGACATCACGATCTGGGTGTGGAACTGGATCCCATGCTCCGCGAAGCCACCCAGCTGCTCGAGAATGTCCGGCGCGGTGGGGTTCCGAAGCAGCCAGCGCCGCGCCGTCGGGTCGGTGGCGTGCACCGACACGTAGAGCGGCGAGAGCCGGTACTCGATGATCCGATCGACGTCGCGCTGCTTGAGATTGGTCAGCGTGGCGAAATTGCCGTACCGGAAGGAGAGCCGGTAGTCATCATCGCGGATGTAGAGGGTCTCCCGCAGACCGGTGGGGAGCCCGTCCACAAAGCAGAAGTCGCAGCGGTTGGCACAGCGCCGGATCCGGGGCGGCTCCAGCCCCAGGCCCATCGGCAGTCCCTCCGGCCGCTCGATGTCGAACTCGATTTCCTCGCCGTCCGGCTGCCGGACATGCAGCGTGAACGCGTCCTCGGCGGTGAGGAACTCCCAGTCGAGAAAATCCTCGAGCGGGCGCCCGTCGACGGAGAGCAACTCCGTCCCGACCGACAGCCCGAGCTCCTCACCCAGCGATTCGGGCTGCACTGCGTTTACGCGGATCATCCAGATATCCTGATGTCAAAGCGGTTGAGCCCTAGAAGGCACCGGACAAAGATGCGTGGATCGTGTTACAATATCAAGGGTTAGGGCTTCACACCTCAAGTAATGGTTGCGACCATCGCTCCCACACCGGCAGCGAGCTCGACGGAGTTATCCACGCGCGCCCGGTTGGGGGGGACAGAAAAACCCCGCCCGGGTCATACCCGGACGGGGCTCTGCTGACGTCAGGGGCGGCACCGCCACCCGCTGGCGTGCTTACATGCCGTTCGCGGCAGCGGCCGAGTCGGTGGCCGCCGCGGCGATGACCAGATCGCCGGTGGCCGGATCGATCGTGGCCACGCCAGCGACGGTCACGTTGCCGTTGGCATCGAAGCGCTCGCCCCAGAGGACGGGACCCGCGGCGCCGCACTCGGTGGCGTCGAGGTAGGTGGCGGTCCAGCCCGAGCCGACCGGGGCACCGTCCACATTGCCGTCGGCGTAGAGCGCGGTGATGGTGTTCGCCATGGCCACGCCACCGTCGGCGCAGA
>SPDF01000086.1 GCA_004525055.1 Gemmatimonadales bacterium
ATCGCGCCTGTGGTGTTGCCGCCAATGACCTTCCCGAGCACCGCACCGGCAGCGGCACCTGCACCGACCTTGGCAGCTGTTCCACCCGTAACGCCCCGGCCCTTCAGCGTGTAGTCGAGGTGATCCACTTTCCCCGAAATCGGGTAGCTGGTGCCATCGATGAGGACGGAGACGAGGGACGCGGAGAACGTCTCCTTGCCGCCCTTCGTGGGGGCGGACTTGAACTGGTCGAGGCGGATATTGACGATCGAGCCGGCGGGGATGACCAGTCGGCCGTCGTCCGACATCACGTCGGTTGCGACCCTGGCCTGCATCATCGAGCCCGACTGGGTGGTCCGGGAGCTGATCGTGTCGCGGACGGTGGCCGTGAAGGTGGTGCCCGTCGCGAGCGCCGGGGCCGGGGCCGGAGCGACCGGCTTCGGCGCAGGGGTCGTGGCGGCAGGTTTCGGCGTGGCTGCATTCGCCTTGGGGGTGGCCGCGGTCGTGGCGGCGACCGGGGCGACGGCCGTGCCGGCCGTGTCGGCCATCGGATTGGTCGAATCCTGCTGGGCGAGCTGGAGATCGCGGCTCAGGCTATCGGCAATGGCGGTATCGGCTTTGTCCCCGCCGCCGCAGGCGACAAGGGCGAGCACGGCGAGGGCGGTGAGTGCGGTACGCATGACTGGACTCCTATGGGGACGGCTTGCCGGGCGCGGTTGCGCCCGACGACATTGGGTGACATGACAATCCGAAATATATGAAGAAGCACCTCCGGGCGCTTGTGCCCTACATCACAAAGTACAAGTCCACCTATGTGGCCGGCATGGTCTTCATGGTGGTCTCAAACGCGCTCATTACCCTCGGGCCCAAGATCCTCGAGCACGGCATCAACCTGATCGACGGCGGGTCCTCCCCGGCGCTGGTCGCGCGCGTGGCCCTGCTGCTGGTGGGCGTCACCCTCCTCGGCGGCACCGCGCGGTTCGGCATGCGTCAGCTCCTGAACAGCGGCAGCCGACGAGTCGAATTCGACCTCCGGAACGACCTCTTCGGACAGTTGGAACGCCTGAGCCCCGCGTTCTATGATCGCGCCTCCACCGGCGACCTGATGTCGCGGTCCACCAACGATCTCCTGGCCGCCCGCATGGCCGCTGGGCCGGCCCTCATGTACCTGGTGGATACCGCCGTCCGGGTCTCGATGGTGCTCCCCGCCATGTTCGCGATGAGCCCCAGGCTCACGATGCTGGCGCTCCTGCCCTTGCTCGGACTCCCGGTGGTGATGCTCACCCTCGGCCAGCAGATCCACCATCGATCGCTCGCGATTCAAGAGCAATTCGGGGCCATCACCACCCACGTGCACGAACACATCTCCGGGCTCCGCGTCGTACGCGCCTATCGCCAGGAACGCGCCGAGACGGAGGCATTCCGACGGCTGAACGACGAGTATCGGACGAGGAACATCTCGCTGGCCAAAGCCCAGGGGGCCTTCCGCCCGCTGCTCGCGCTGCTGGCCGGACTCGGCGCCGTGGTGGTGCTGGCGGTCGGTGGGCGGCTGGTCATGGCAGGGACGGTCAGCGTCGGCGAGTATGTCGCGTTCGGCGTCTATCTGATGATGCTGGCGTGGCCCCTCATCGCGCTGGGCTGGGCTGTCACCCTGGTGCAGCGCGCCGACGCGGCGATGGGCCGCATCAATGCGCTCTTCGAGGAGCGACCGGCCATCACCTCCCCCACCAATCCCGCCCTGCTTCCACCCCGCCGCGGCGCCAGGAGAATCGGGATGGAGGGGGTCTGGTTCAAGTATCCCGGCGCCCAGGATCGCGGCTGGGTCCTCCAGGACGTCTCATTCCGGGTGAATCCCGGGGAGTCACTCGCGATCGTCGGCGCCACCGGCGCCGGCAAATCCACGATCGCGGAGTTGCTGTCGCGCAGCTATGACCCCGACCAGGGCCGGGTGCTGCTCGATGGACTCGACATCCGGACCATCGCCCTTGAAGAGCTGCGCCGGAATCTCGGCGTGGTGCCGCAAGAGACCTTCCTGTTCGGTGCCACCGTTCGCGAGAACATCCTGCTCGGCGCCCCGGACGACGGGAGACTCGAACGCGTCGCGGAGGTGTCCCAGTTCGCCGAAGCGGTGCCAGATCTGCCCAACGGGTATGACACGATGCTCGGTGAACGCGGGATCAATCTCTCGGGTGGCCAGAAGCAGCGGGCAGCCATTGCGCGCGCGCTGGCGCAGGACCCGCCGGTGTTCATCCTGGATGACGCGCTGAGCGCGGTGGATGCGCATACCGAGGCACGCATCCTCGCCGGGCTCCGTGACGCACTCGCCGGGAGAACCAGCATTATCATTTCTCATCGGCTGGCGGCGGTCCGCGACGCCGACTGGATCATCGTGCTCGACGGCGGCCAGGTGGTGGAACAGGGGGTCCACGCCGACCTCCTCGCGGCCGGAGGACGGTATTGGGAGTTGCTGAACCGGCAGGAACTCGAAGAACAGCTGGAAGTCTAGGGGACGTTCCCCCTCTCCATATCATGGAGAGGGGGACAGGGGGTGAGGTGAGGGAGGCGGAGACGAAAACGAGGGAGGGTCGGAAGAGACGGAGGGTCGGACAACCGCGCTGTTGGTCGAGTCCGCACCCAAACAATCAGTACTTCCGACCTTCCTGTGGTTCTCCGACCCTCCCTCGGCTATTTTTTCTCCACGCTGTTTCTCGCCAGAGTGATGGCATTGCGAAGCACCAGGAGAATCGAATGAAGCAGCCAGAACGAATCATCACCGGCGCAGTGATCTTCGCCATCGGCCTCGCCGCGGCCGGGTGGCTGGCCGGTGCCGGATTGGCCGCCAGCCGCACGGCCGATCGTTACGTCACCGTCAAGGGGATCGCTGAGCGGGAGGCGCAGGCCGACCTGGCCCTCTGGCCCCTCCGGCTGGTCGTGAGCGACAACGACCTCAGCCGGGCCTACACCCGCCTGTCCACCCAGCTCGGGCAGGTCCGGGCGTTCCTGGCCCGCCAGGGGATCGACACGGCGCTGGTGGAGCTGCAGGCCTTCTCGGTCAACGATGCCTACACCAACCAGTACCGGAATACCGACGCAGTCACCCGGTACGTGATCAACCAGACCCTGATGGTGCGGAGCAGCGATCCGGCCGGGGTACTGGCGGCCAGCCAGAAAGTGGGGGAACTTGTGCAGGCGGGAGTGGTACTATCATCGGGCCAGGAGTACGGCGGGGGCGGTCCGACCTTCGTCTTTACCGGGCTGAACAGCCTGAAGCCCGAGATGATCGCCGAGGCGACGAGCCGCGCCCGCGAGTCGGCCGACCAGTTCGCCACCGACTCGAAGAGCCGCGTCGGCGGGATCCGCCGCGCCAACCAAGGCGTGTTCGAGATCCTCGCACGCGACCAGGCCCCTGGCATCAGCGAACAAGGCCAGATCTCGAAGCGGGTCCGCATCGTTTCGACAGTGGAGTACTTCCTGAAGGACTGACCCGACGCTTTGCCCCGGGAGCAGATTTGTGATGCCCTCGAATTCAGCCCTTCGCCTCGGTGCCCTGCTCGGTGCCCTGCTCGTCACGGGCGCGCCGCTCCGCGCGCAGACCGCCGAGATGACCAAGCAGGAATACTTCCAGTACGTCCCGCTCACCTACCCGCGGATTGTCCGGCAGACGGTGGCCGACAGCGTCTTCGAGCTCTACGGTCCGGCCGTCGGCAGCGGATTCCGGGACGTGGCGCCGCGGGACGGCGTCGACGACGCCCGGGGGGAGCTGCTGCACGCCCTCGGCGTCCGCTTCGCGCCCTTCATGATCCGCAACACCGGCAACGTGCCCCTCGACATGCAAAAGGCGCAGGAGCTCAGCGGCTCCACGATCCTGACGGTGGACCGGTGGGACATCCACGCCGGGGCGCGCCTGGTGGGGACCGAAACGGTCAACTTCGCCTCGCTGGGCGACGACCCCTGCCCCGCCGGCGCGGTCTCCCATGACAGCCTCCTGACGCTCCTCCGCGCCCAGACGCCCATCGAAGATTGTCGCGTGCTCCAGCTGCTCCGCGAGTTCAATCCGAACAGCCCGCTCGAGGAGCGGTTCAACACCGCCGCCGTCCCCGCCGACTATGATCCCTTCTCCGTCCTCTACTGGAATTGGCCGGGATTCAGTCCGTCCACGTGGAAGGCGGCCTTCGAGGACCCGTCCACCGGTCGGATGAAGGCGGAGTATCGGCCGGCGATTTCCGTCTATGTCCACCCGTTCATCTCGCCGGTGGCGGTGCTCGGCAGCCAGGACGAGCGCTACGAGTTCACGATGCAGTACTGGTTCTTCTATCCGTACAACGATGCCGGGAACAAGCACGAGGGCGACTGGGAACACATCAACGTCGTCATCAGCCCGATGTCACAAGTGACGGGACCCCAGACCGGCGAACAGATCGAGGAGCTATTGCGGCGTGGCCCCGACCAGCTGGGCGGCGACGACCCGCTGGTCATCCGCCGGATCGACTACTACTTCCACGAAAACGTGATGCCGGTGGACTTTTCCTCGCCGAACGCATACGCCCCACGCGAGGAGTGGCGCCGACAGTATCAGGCCCAGGCGGCGGAAAAGGTCGGCGCGGACAAGGTGGCCGCCATCGTGCGATACCGGGCATGGGCCGATTCTGCTGAGACCATAGTCAACACCCACCCGATCGCCTACATCGGCGCGAACAGCAAGGGGCTCGATCTCTTCCTCTATTCCCCCGGCGCCCACAACCAGGACGGCCACGGGACCTACCCCTTCGCGGGGATCTACCAGGGGATCGGGCCGGCCGACGCCGCCGAAGAGGTCAAGAAGCAGTTCGACCACCAGGCCTACCTGACCGGAGGGGCGTCCCTCCCCGACTACGTGGAGCCGTTCGACTCGGCGAGCCGAGTGAAGCTGCTCCCCGACTGGGAGCGGGTCTACACCCAGGTGTACACCGACCCAGACTACCGCCGTGACTGGGCGTGGTTCGTCCTCCCCATCCGTTCAGGCTACCCCGCGGCCAAGTCTCCCTTTGCCGGCATCGTGAGCCACGCGGAAACCGGCAACCTGGCGCCCTTCATGGTGACGTATAACGGGGGGTGGAACCGGAGCGGCGCCTCGGGTGGCTACCACCTCTACGACCCGAACCGACTGCACGCCCTGGTGACCAGCTCGCCACTCGACCAGGTGCAGAACAATCTCGGCTACCTGAATGCGCCCGTCGTGGCGCTGATTACGCTGCCACCGGTCGACGTCATCTACAAGATCCTGCTCCTGCCGGTGCGCCGGATGTTCGGCAAGTTTCCCCCACAATACATCCCGAAGGCGGAGCTGCCGATCCGGGTCATGTCGGTGGGAGGCGGCGTGATGACCGCCAACATGCAATCGGACTGGGTGGCGCTCCTGTTGGCGGGACCACAGCTGGGCGAGATCGTGGGCCGCTATGTTGTTGCCGACTCTACCGTCACGCCTGCCGGCCAGGAAACCGACGAGGCAGACAATGCAACCTCCTACGCGGTGCAGGTGAGTTTCTACCTCGGCAAGCGCTGGGTCACGGAGAACACATTTCACAACTCGAACAGCGGCCTGAGCATTTCCGTCCCCATCGCCGACAGCCCCGCGGACCCGTTCGATGTCACGGGCACGCTCAACTTTTACGAACTGGCCAGCAGCATCCGGTACAACCTGCTGACCGGGGGCATCCAGCCCTACCTTAAGGTGGGCTACGGCTGGAGCTGGTACCGGGTCACTGACATCGCGACCGACGGCGTCCCGCTGTCCGACCCCGACGGCCCGTGGATCCGGCAACCCACGTTCTTTCCGAATACCAACCTCTGGCCCAACACGACCCACTGGGGGGCCGGGCTCGAGTTCTTCCTGCTGCGGAGCAATGCACCACTTTTCCGCGGGGTGGATGTCAGCCTGAAGGGCGAGTGGGCGTCCTACCACAGCGGCCTGGGGGTGTCCTTTGAGAACGCAGCCCTGCTCGGGTTCGACTCACAACCCAGCGTCACGCGCAGTACCCTGAGTTTCTTCGGAGTAGTGAGTTTCTAGACCCAACTTGAGAGGAGTACCATGAGCATGCGTTCCCCCCTGACCCTTGCGCTCGTTGCCATGCTGGCCCTGAGTCCAGCCGCCCACGCGCAGAACGCCGCCAAGAAGGCAGGCGGCAAGCCCAACATCCTGGTCATCTGGGGTGACGACGTCGGCTACTGGAACATCAGCGCCTACAATCTCGGCCAGATGGGCTACAAGACACCCAACATCGACCGGATTGCCCGTGAAGGCGCCCTCTTTACCGACCTCTACGGTCAGCAGAGCTGCACCGCCGGCCGCGGCGCCTTCCTGACCGGACAGAGCCCCTTCCGGACCGGCCTCCTCAAGGTGGGGCTCCCCGGCGCCAAGGAAGGGCTCCAGCCACAGGATCCGACCCTGGCCGAGCTCCTCAAGCCACAGGGGTATGTGACCGGTCAATTCGGGAAGAACCACCTCGGCGACCTCGACGCCATGCTTCCCACCATGCACGGCTTCGACGAGTTTTTCGGCTCGCTCTATCACCTGAACGCCGAGGAAGAGCCCGAGAACCCAGACTACTTCAAGGACCCCGCCCTCAAGGCCAAGTACGCGCCGCGCGGCGTGCTCCACAGCTGGGCGCAGCCGAACGG
>SPDF01000010.1 GCA_004525055.1 Gemmatimonadales bacterium
GCGGGCCTGGTGCTGTTGTTAGCGGCGCTGGTCTTCGGTGCCTGGTACGCCCCGCTCCTGAAGGCGGCGGCGAGCGTGCCGCGGCTCCGTGAGGATGTCGCGCGGCTCGAGGCCGAGAACGCCAAGGTGCGGGAACTCGCCGCGGCGCTCGACAGTGTGGAACTGCGGTACGATCGCCTCCGCGAAATGGTCGGCGCGGACATCGTGCCCGATCCGATTGCCCTCGCCTATTCGCTGCCGCTGGCGCCCCCGGTGTATGCGGCGGCTCCAGGTCCACGCGCCGCCCCCGTGACCGGGCGAACGCTGCCCAATCGGTGGCCGCTGGATGCCGCCGGGTACATGACGCGCGGGCTCGTGCCAGCCGGCGGCTCGGAGGAAGCACACACCGGCGTCGATCTGGCTGTGACGATTGGCACGCCGGTACGTGCGGTGGGCGGCGGGACCGTGCTGGATAGCGGCAATGACCCGGAGTACGGCATATTTGTGCTGTTGAGCCATCCCGATGGGTACGCGTCCAAGTATGGCCACCTGTCCCGCTCGTTGGTCCGCACCGGCCAACTGGTCGACGCAGGCGAAGTCATCGGCCTGTCGGGCAACACCGGGCGCTCGACCGCGCCCCACTTGCACCTGGAAATTCGTCAGGGCGACGAGACGATCGATCCCCTCACCATAGTGAACGAGGACTTACGATAATGGCCATCTTCTCCAACACACCGCGCGAGCCCGAAGCGAATCAGATGCGTCGGCGCACCGACCACACCTCACTCTCGATCATCGCGAAGGACCTGACCGTCACGGGCGACCTCGAGACCGAGGGGGTCGTGAAGATCGAGGGGAAGGTGAAGGGAGTCATCCGCGCCAAGACCCAGGCGCTCATCGCGCCGGGGGCGCTGGTGCAGGGGGACGTGCACACCGCCGAGGCGGTGGTCGGCGGCCGGGTGGAGGGGAACATCCACGCCACCGACCGGGTCGAGGTGCAGGCCACCGCCGAGGTGCAGGGGGACGTCTTTACTCGGCGCGTCGTGGTACTCGAGGGGGGGAGCGTGAACGGCTCCATCAAGATGGAGTCGGCGCGCGATCCGAAGGCGGTGCCCAAGCCGGAACCGAAGCCGGTCCCGGAGCTCGGTCCCAAGGGGTGATCGCGGCGCGCGCACTGGGTTGGGTGCTGGCCGGCGTGCTGCTGGCGAGTTGTGCCACACGAGAGGCGCCGGCGCCGTTTCGTGTGGCACTCATCACACCGGGGTCTATTGCTGATGCCGCGTGGAACTCCGGCGCCTTCACCGGCCTCGGCCAAATCCACGACTCCCTCGGCGTCCCCATCAGCCACGTGGAGGCGCGCACTCCCGCCGAACAGGAAGAGGCACTTCGGACCTATGCGGCCCAGGGGTACGACCTGATCTTTGGGCACGGGTTTGAGTTCCAGAGTCCGGCGGAACGGGTCAGCGCCGACTATCCCGCCGTCGTGTTCATCATCACCTCCGGAGAGCGGGTGCAGGGAAACGTCGCCCCGCTGATCTTTCGGTTGAGCGAGGCGAGCTACCTCGCGGGGATGGTGGCTGGAGGTTTGACGAAGAGCAACGTGATCGGGTTTGTGGGTGGCGTGGAACTGCCGCCGGTGCGCGAGGCGTCCGAGGCCTGGGTGGCAGGCGCGCGTGCGGTCAACCCGGAGGTGCAGAGCCGGACCACCTATCTCAATAACTGGGACGACGCGGCACTGGGGCGCGAGGCGGCACGGGCACTGATTCGCGTCGGGGCGGATATGCTGCACCACAACGCCGACGCCGCGGCCATTGGCGTTTTTCAGGCGGCGAAGGAGGCACCGGGCGTCTATCTGTTCGGTGCCAATGCCGACCAGACGGAATTGGCCCCCTCGCGCGTCGTCGGCTCGGCGGTCATCGACCTGCCACGCGCCCTCTTGCTCGTGGCGCGCGAGGTACAATCGGGTACTTTCACGCCGAGGGTTGAATCGTTTGGGCTGGGCAGCGGCGTGGTGCAGTATGTGCCCAATCTCGCCCTTGATTCCATGATTCCAGTCGCCCTCGCCGAACGCGTCCGCGCCGCCGAGGACAGCATCCGACAGCGAGATGGCCAATGACCGAGCACGCCGTTTCACTTCCCCAAATCACCGAATACCTCGACACCCTTCTTCGAGTGCGGGAGATTCCGGACGAGGGCAACGCCGTCAACGGGCTCCAGGTGGAGAACGTCGGCACGGTGGACCGCATCGTGGCGGCGGTGGATGCGTCGCTCGAGGCGATCGAGAACGCCGCTCCCCTATCGAGCGAGGGGGGCACGTTGCTGGTGGTGCACCATGGGCTGCTCTGGGACGGCAACATCCCCCTCACTGGACGCCGACACCGGCGGGTCCGTGCGCTCTTCGACCGGAATATCGCGCTCTATTCCGCGCACATTCCCCTCGACCTGCACCCTGATGTGGGGAACAACATTGTCCTGGCGCGCCGGCTTGAGGTTGAACTGGAAGGGTGGTTTGGCGAGTACCGGGGCCAGCGACTCGGCGTGTATGGCGAGCTCGCGCTCCCGCGGGAGGAACTGGTCCGGCGCATCGAGGCGCAACTGACCGCTACCGCCCGGCTGATTCCCGGCGGACCGGCCACGACGGAACGGGTCGGCATCGTGACCGGGAGTGGCGGTGGGTTCATCGCCGAAGCCTTGGCAGCCGGCATCGATACCCTCGTCACTGGCGAAGGCCCCCATCACACCTATTTCGACGCGATGGAGCTCGGCATCAACGTGATCTATGCCGGCCACTACGCCACCGAACAGGTCGGTGTCCAGGCGCTCGCCCAGCACCTCGGCCTGCGGTTCGAGCTGCCATGGGAGTTCCACAGGCACCCGACTGGGATGTAGGACGTCGGCGGCCCCGCTGCCCCTCTGTTTCACCTCACCCCCTGTCCCCCTCTCCATGATACGGAGAGGGGGGACGTCTCCCTGGGCCCGATGTCCTGATGCTCCTCTCACTCTCCGGCATCTCTAAGTCGTTTGGTTCTGTTGCGGCGCTCCGCGGCGTGGATCTGGTCGTCCGCGCTGGTGAAGTGCACGCCGTCCTCGGGGAGAACGGCGCCGGCAAGTCCACCCTGATGCATATCGCGGACGGGTTGCTCCGCCCCGACGCGGGTACCATCGCGGTGGATGGAGTACCGGTTCGCTTCCGTTCGGCACGCGATGCCCGCCGCCATGGCATCGGGATGGTGCACCAGCACTCCACTGCGGTGCCGGCGCTCTCCGTCATGGAGAACATCGCGCTCGCCGCCGGATGGCCGGTGGCGCCGGGGCAACTCCGTCGGCGTACCGCCGAACTCACCGCCCGCCTCGCCCTCCAACTCGACCCTCTCCAGCCCGCAAGCGAACTCTCCGTCGCCCTCAAGCAGCGCCTCGAAGTCGTCAAGGCACTCGCCTCCGATGCTCGCATTCTCTTGCTCGATGAACCTACCACGGTGCTGGCTCCCACCGAGGCGGAGGAGCTCTTCAACTTCGTGCGGGAGTTCGCGCGATCGGGCGGCGCCGTGGTGCTGATCACGCACAAGCTCGATGAAGCCCTGGCCGCCGCCGACCAGGTCACGGTGTTGCGGCATGGGGTGGTTGCTCTGGCGGCGCCAAGAGCCGAGGTGGCGGCGGAATCGCTGACCGAGGCGATGATCGGGGGTGCGATCTCCGTGGCCGCCCGCCCGCGCCCGACTGGTGATGGTCCCGTCCTGATCCAGTGCGATGGGCTCGAGGTCAAAGGAGAATCTACGCCTGGCCTGCGCAGCGCCTCATTCACCATCCGTGGTGGTGAGTTGGTGGCGGTGGCGGGAGTGGAAGGGAACGGTCAACGCGAGCTGCTGCGCGCGGTGGCCCAACTTCAGCGCCCGTTTCGCGGGCTCCTCGAGGTGGCCCGGCCCATCGCGTTCGTGCCGGAGGATCGTACGACAGAGGGACTGATTCCTGCCTTGTCGCTCACCGAAAACGTGGTGCTTGGAGTCGGGCGCATCGCGCCGTGGATCAGGGGACACCGGGTAAGGCGGGTGGACTGGTCGGCCGCGGGCAGCCGGACGACCGAACTCCTCGAAGAGTTCGATGTGCGCGCGAAGGGCCCGGGTGCGGCGGCGGGAAGCCTGAGCGGAGGAAACCAGCAGAAGCTGCTCATCGCGAGGGCACTTGAGCGGCGTCCGCGAGTCCTCGTGGCAGAGAACCCGACGCGCGGGCTCGACCTGCAGGCGGCCGCGGACGTCCATGCGCGCCTTCGATCGGCGGCGGCGGCCGGCGCTGCCGTGTTGATCTACTCGAACGATCTCGATGAAGTACTGGAGTTAGGCGACCGCATCCTGGTGGCCGCGAACGGCGTGGTTGTCGAGGCGGAGGCCGGTGCTGGTCGCCAGCGGCTCGGCGAGATGATGCTTCGATCGGGCAGGCCCGATGCGCAGTAGCATCCGCGCGCTCGGCACCTCGCTGCTGGCACTGGCCGTCGGGTTGCTCCTGCTCGCCGTGGGGTTGCACCTGGCAGGATATGATGCGGGCGCGGCGCTCGCGGCACTGTGGGATGGCGCCTTCGGTTCGTGGCGCGCGTTCACGGGGGCCACGTTGCTGCGGTCGGTGCCACTGATCCTGATCGGGTTGGGGTTTGCGCTCGCGCTCAGGGGCGGCGCGCTGAACATCGGCGCGGAGGGGCAGTTCTACGCCGGTGCGATCGCGGCGGCGTGGGTGGGTGTGCACGCCGGCGGCTGGGCACCGTGGATTGCGCTTCCGAGTGTGGCATTGGCTGGAATTGTCGGGGGCACGATGTGGATGGCGCTACCGGTGGTGCTCAAGCTCCGGTTCGGCGTGCTTGAGGTGATCAGCACCCTGTTGCTCAACTTCGTGGCCGAAGCGCTGGTGAGCTGGATGGTCCAGGGGCCGATGCAGGAGCCCTCCGGGATCTACCCACAGAGCGCCCCGATCGTGGAGGCGGCGCGGTTGCCGATGCTGCCGGGCACACGACTCCACCTCGGGTTCGTGGCGGCGTTGATTGCCGCCAGCATTTTGACGTGGATCTTCGCGCGCACCTGGTGGGGGTTTCGCCTGCGTGCGCTGGGCGAGGGGCCGCGCGCCGCTGAGGTGAGCGGTCGGGTACGGGGCAACCGGATGATTGCGGTCGCGCTTTTGGGGTCCGGCGCACTGGCGGGGTTGGCCGGCGCGTTCGAGGTGAGCGGCGTCTCCTACGCGCTCTACCAGAACCTTTCCCCCGGCTACGGATTCACCGCCATTGGCGTGGCGCTGCTGGCGCGACTCAAGCCGTCGGCCATCGTGCTTACCGGTATTGTCTTCGCTGCGCTGGAGGCAGGGGCAGGTGCGATGCAGCGTGACGCAGGGATTCCGGCGGTGACGGTGTATGTGGTCGAAGGCGTCATCATCCTGGTATTGCTGCTGGGTGACGCGGCGGCGCGCCGAGGGCTCCGGCGTCAGGTGGTGGCGACCGGCGCTGTGGACGGCATCGCATGATCGATCCGATGGCCGTGGCGGCGGACGTGCTGGTGGCGGCGGTGGGCATCGCCACACCGCTGGCGCTGGCAGCCACCGGGGAGACAATCGCCGAGCGCTCGGGTGTGGTGAACCTGGGAGTCGAGGGTGCGATGCTCTTCGGTGCCTTGGGTGGCGCGATCGGCGCGACGGCGGTGGGGCCGGTAGTGGGATTGGGTATTGGCGTGTTGGCGGGTGTTCTGGTGGCCGCGCTCTTTGCTGCGGTGGCCATCGGTGCGGGTGCCGACCAGATCATTACCGGTACGGCGGTGACGCTGGTAAGCGTCGGCCTGACCGGGACGATCTACCGGCAATTCTACGGCCCGGCGGGCGTTGGGCTCTCGCTCCCGACGTTGTCACCCCTCCCGCTTCCGATCCTCTCCGATACTCCGCTGATCGGCAGCGCGCTCTTCGCGCAGCCGGTTACGACCTATGCCGCGGCCGCCCTCATTCCCCTCACCTGGTACCTGCTTTTCCGCACACGGTTTGGGCTCGCGCTCCGCGCCGTCGGCGAGGACCCGCCGGCTGCCCGCGCCGCCGGTGTGTCGGTGCGCATGGTCCGGACCTGGGCGGTATTGCTGGGCGGTGCGTGTGCGGGGTTGGCGGGTGCCACGCTGGTGCTAGCGCAGGTCGGCACCTTTACCGAGCGGATGACGGCGGGGCGTGGGTTCATTGCGATTGCGATTGTGGTCTTGGGGCGCTGGAATCCGGTGGGGGCTGGCCTCGCCGCTCTGCTCTTCGGCTTGGCGACGGCGCTGCAGTTTGCGCTGCAGGCCGCCGGGCTCAAGGTGCCGTACCAGTTCTTCCTGATGTTTCCCTACCTGCTGACATTGCTTGCGCTCGCCGGCGCAGTCGGACGGGTGAAGGCGCCGGCGGCGTTGGGGAGGAACGAATACTGAGACAAAGGAGAACGAGGACTTGAGGACGGAGCGGGGCGGAAAGCGCAAGGAGAAAGGAGGAGCGGCGGCTTGAATCCGCGCTCCCTCCTTTGTCTTTCTTCCTTCCGCCCCTCCAAGTCCCAAGTCCTCGTTCTCCTTCCTCCCGTCGGTTCAGTCTGCCGGATTCTGCATCTTGAATACCGTCGCCGCGGCCGCGCCACCAAGCAGGGGCGCCACCAGGTAGATCCACGCCTGGCCGAGGGAACCGCGGGCGAAGACCATGTCCACGATCGTCGGGCCGAGACGTGCCCACCCATATTCAGCATGATCATCAGCGAACGGCCGATGGCGAGTGGCGCGAAGGGGTTGCCGCTCAGGACGGTGAGGCGGACGGTCAGCACGAGGAACAGGGAGCCAATGCACTCGGTGAGCAACTTGGATATGTGAGTCTTCGGGAGGGAAATCCGACAGGCGAGAGAGTCAGACTGCCGCCTATATTGCCCCGTGGATGAGACTTTCGCCAGATCCCAACCGCCACGCCCACCCGTTCAGGAGACATCCGTGCCCAGCTTCTCCCCTGCCCGCCCCGCCGCCTCTGAGTATTACTCCTTCTATCAGCCATATATCACCGCAGCTCCGGATGGCGACCTACTGACCGCCCTCCGCGACCAGCGGGACTCCACTACCGCCGTATTGGCAGGCATTTCAGACACTCAGGCCGGATTCAGGTACGCCGAGGGGAAATGGAGCATCCGAGAGGTCGTTGGGCACGTATCCGATGTTGAGCGGGTCTTCTCCTGCCGTGCCCTCCGGATTGCGCGGGGGGACACGATCGACCTTCCAGGCTTTGACGAGAATGTCTGGGTGCCGATGGCCGGGTTCGAGGCGCGGTCCATGGCCGATGTCGCCACCGAGTTCCGGGCCGTACGCGAAGCGACGCTGGCCCTGTTCGGCTCGTTTAGCGCCGAGGCCTGGCTCCGGATCGGCTCCGCCAGTGGGCATCCCGCCTCGGCCCGGGCGCTCGGCTGGATCGTGGCAGGGCACGAACTCCACCACCACCGGGTGCTGGCGGAGCGCTACTTCCCCCACCTCAAGCCCTGACAGGTCAAGGGATTCTCCCCCCGGATTCACCCCTCCTTCATAGCCGATTCGCCATGATTGGAGTCCACTCCCGCTGCAGTGCGGAGGTGGTGCGCGGCGCGCCACGCGACCGCCATTTCGAGGAGGGGAACTCATGGTCAGCCAGCGGACGTTTACGGCGGAAGAGGCCCGGAAGGTCGGCGATCAGATCGGTATCACGTGGGCTGAAGTAGATCTCGAGCAGTTCCGGATGGGGCTGGAAGTAGAGCTGGAGCACGGGGTCCGAAACGTCGTCACCAATGTGACCAACGACGACTTGGTGCTCACCGGCAAGATCGCCCTCGCGCACCTGATGGAATTGCCGGATTACTACACCCGGCTGCTGCGCATGGAGGAAGAGGCGCGCGTGATGCTGGCCCGGTAGGGCCCGCTCCCACGTTGCGGCCCCCCGCCGTTGTGGGTAGCGTAGTCGCATGAACATCGAACTGCTCGGCGTCCCAATGGACCTCGGTTCTGGTCGGCGCGGCGTGGACATGGGTCCCTCCGCGCTCCGGATCGCAGGCGTCGGCCCCGCCCTCGCCGCTCACGGCCACCGTGTCTTCGACGGTGGCGACCTCGACATCAAGAACATGGAAGAGACCTCCTTCGGGAGCCGGCATGCCCGGTACCTCGGAGAGATTGCCCGTGCCTCCGGGCTGCTCGCCAAGGCGGTCGAGAAGATCCTCGAGCGCAAGCGATTCCCCCTGGTGCTGGGTGGCGACCACTCAATTGCGGTCGGCACGATCTCCGGTGTCGCGTTGTACGCTCGCAAGAAGAAGAAGAAACTCGGGCTCCTCTGGATCGACGCCCACAGCGACATCCACGTGCCGAAGACCTCCCCCTCCGGGAACATCCACGGGATGCCGCTGGCTGCGCTGTTTGGGCTCGGGCCGAAGGAGCTCTCTGCTGTTGGAGGTGCTTGGCCGAAGATCGATCCGCAGCACACCGCGTTGGTGGGTATCCGGAGCCTGGAAGACGGTGAGCGACGCCACTTGACCGCGCTTGGCATCCGCGTCTACACGATGTCGGAGATCGACCGGGACGGCATCCACGCCGTCATGAGCGACGCGCTGGCCCGCGTCACCGACGGCACCGGCTTCCTCCATGTGAGCTTCGACCTCGATGCCGTCGACCCGACTCTGGCCCCCGGCGTCGGTACCCCGGTGAAGGGCGGACTCGACTATCGCGAGGCGCACACGATCATGGAGCTGATTTCGGCGTCGAAGCGGATGACCTCGCTCGAAGTGGTCGAGGTCAATCCGATCCTCGATGAACGCAACCGATCGGCGGTCCTGGCAGTCGAACTGCTCGAGTCCGCCTTCGGGAAGCGGATTCTCTAGTCCATGGGTGCCCGGCTGATGGGCTTCATTGGACTGGTGCTGCTTCTCCTGAGCGCCGTCCTGATGGACGTCACCCACGGCCTGTTCAACGCGGACGATTTCGCGAACCGGGTGGCGTCGAGCCTGGGCGATGAACGCGTCTCGGGTTTTGTTGCCCAGAAGATCACCGATGTGCTCATCGAGCGCCGACCCGACCTCACCGCCGTGCGACCGCTCATCGTCGGAACCGCCGACGGCTTGGTCGGGAGCACCCCCTTCCGCGCTGTCGCGCGGACCGCGCTCAAGTCTGCCCACCAAGCGTTCTTCTCGCAGACAGGGGAAGATGTTCTGCTCTCGGTACCCGACGTCGGGGTCCTGGTGCAGAGCGCCTTGGGCGGGATGAATCCGGAGCTGGCGGCGAAGATCCCCAAGAATCTCGAGACGGTCGTTGCCAAGCTGCCGCAGACCAGGTTCGGCACGGGTGTCGTCGCTGCCCGCCGCGTCCTGACGAAGGTGGCCTGGCTCCAACGTGGCCTCCTCCTGCTCGGCATCGGGTTGCTGGCGGGGGGCATCCTGCTCGACCGCGACCGCCGCCGGGGTTTGACACACGCCGGGGTAGGGCTCGTGGTCGTGGCGCTCCTCCTGACCCTCGTGGTTCCGGCGGGGCGGCTGGTGGCCCTCGCGGTCACGCAGGACGACGCCACGCGCGGCGCGCTCTTCGGCGTGTGGCGACAGTACTTCCTTCCGCTGCTGGGGTTCGTGTACTCCTTTGCCGGCACCGGCGTGATCCTGGCCTCCGCGGCCAATTCCCTGCACGAGAAGACCGACCCATTCGAAGGTCTGCGGCGGCTGGCCCGGCTCGCGGCGGAACCGCCACTGGGGCATGGCGGCCGGCTGCTCTGGATTCTTGGAACTGCCGTCGCGGGGACGGTGGTGCTGACATGGCCGTCGAGCGTTGTCGCCGTGGCAGCCGTCATCGGCGGACTGCTGCTCATCTTCGCCGCGCTCCGTGAGCTGTTCCGGCTGGTCTTGGAGAATGTGCCGGAACGCTCCGGATCTTCAGCCGCGATCACCGGCCGACGGTGGCCGCTCCGGACGCTGGTCGGGGTGGGGCTCGGTGCCGGGCTGGTCGCGCTCCTTCTATTCCTGCGCCGGCCGGAGCCCCTGCCGGTGGCGAACACGGTGATCGTGGCCTGCAACGGCGCCCCGGAACTCTGCGATCGCCGGATCGACCAGGTCTCCTTCCCGGCCACCCACAACTCGATGTCGAACGCCGAGATCCCGGACTGGCTGTTCCCGCACCACATGGTCGACTTCACCGGGCAACTCCAGTACGGCATCCGGGCCCTCTTGATCGACATCCACTACGGCTTCCCGGGTGCCGAACGCATCAAGACCGACCTTGAAGGAGAGGGCGCCACCCGCGAGAAGCTGGTCGGTGCCGTGGGCGAGGAAGGGTTCGAGGCGGCTCAGCGGATCCGCGACCGCATGGTCGGGGTCGATGAAGGACGCCGGGGGCTCTACTTCTGCCATGGCTTCTGTGAACTCGGGGCCTATCCGGTGGCGCCGGCTCTCAAGGACATCCACGACTGGTTGCTGATGAACCCGGACGAGGTCCTCCTCGTCGTCATCGAGGACTACGTGACGCCGGAGGAGATCGCCGCAGCGTTCAAGGAGAGCGGGCTGCTTGAGTTCGTCTACACCGGGCCGATCACGCCGTGGCCCACCCTACGCTCGATGATCCTGTCGAGCGGGCGGATGCTGGTGTTTACCGAGTCGGGTAAGCCGGGGGTACCGTGGATTCATCCGGCGTTCGAGAGTTTCCAGGAGACGCCCTACACCTACCACACGCCACAAGCGTTCTCCTGCAAGCCCAATCGCGGGGGCACCTCGGCGACGCTCTTCCAGGTAAACCACTGGATCGAGACGACGCCTGCGCCGCGGCCGAGCAACGCCGAGCTCGTGAACACCTACGACGTTCTCCTGAGGCGGGCGAAGAAATGTCAACGGGAGCGCGGGCTGCAACCGACGTATCTGGCGGTGGATTTCGGCGACATCGGAGAGATCGTGAACGTCACGCGCACGCTGAATGGCCTTGATACGCTGTCAGCGGGGCAGTAGGGGCTTACCGCGGTGCGTCCCTGGGACCAGGAAAGGCATGCATGTCCGACATCTTGGATTTTGTCATCATCGGTTCCGGCTTCGGCGGCAGCGTGTCCGCGCTGCGCCTGACCGAGAAGGGCTATCGGGTCCGGGTGCTCGAGCGCGGGAAGCGGTTCCGCGACGAGGACTTTGCGCGCAGCAACTGGAATGTGCGCCGGGCGCTCTGGGCGCCGGCGCTCCGGTGCTTCGGCATCCTGCAGATCAGCCCCTTCCGCAACATCTTCGTCCTCCACGGCGCCGGCGTCGGTGGGGGTAGCCTCGGATATGCGAACGTCCTGATGGCCCCCGGCGATGAGATGTTCTCCGCCCCCGCTTGGAGCCATCTCGCCGATTGGAAGGCACTCCTCGAACCGCACTACGACACCGCGCGCCGCATGCTCGGCGTGACGGTCAACCCCCGTGTCTGGCCCGCTGACCTGCTCCTTCAAGAAATTGCCGAGGAGCTCGGCACCGCCGATACCTGGCAGCCGACCCGGGTCGGGACCTTCTTCGGCGTGCCGGACGATGAAGGTGAGGAAGTGCCTGATCCCTACTTCGGCGGAGAGGGACCGGCGCGGAGCGGGTGCATCCACTGCGGCGGCTGCATGGTCGGGTGCCGATACAACGCCAAGAACACCCTCGTCAAGAACTATCTGTACCTGGCCGAGAAGTGGGGCGCGGAGGTCGAGGCGGAGGCCGAGGTTCGGGATATCATCCCGCTGCCGGAAGGCGAACCCGATGGCGCCCGGTATGAAGTGGTGTACCGCTCCTCGTCCGCGCTGCTGTTCAGGAACGAGCGGCGAATCCGCACCCGCAACGTCATTGCCGCCGCTGGCGCGCTCGGGACGATGCGCCTCCTTTTCCGCTGCCGCGACGTGACCGGTTCGCTGCCCCGCCTCTCACCGCGACTCGGCGACATGGTCCGCACCAACAACGAATCCCTGCTCGGCGTCATCGCGCGCGACGATACGGCGGACTATTCGCAGGGCATCGCCATCACCTCTATTGTCCACGCCGACGCGATTACCACCATCGAACCAGTTCGGTATTCCCCGGGCTCGTCGATGATGCGGCTCCTCACGGGGCCGATCATCGAGTCGGGGGGGGTCCTCAGTCGCCTCGCGCAATCGGTCTGGCAAATCGTCTCCCGCCCGGTGGACTTCGCCCGCACCCATTTTCTGCCACGCTGGGCCCAGCGGACCACGATCATCCTGGCGATGCAGACCGACGACACCCGGCTGCGCTTTCGGTTCGGGCGAAGTCTGTTCACGCTCTTCCGCCGCGGGTTGGTATCTCATCCCGATCCCGAGAGCGGGCATCCGTCTGCCATCGAGATCAGCCGGAAGGTCACCCGGCGGTTTGCGGAGAAGACGGGCGGCATCGCCGCCGGGTCGATCAATGAGGGGTTGCTCGGCATCCCGATGACGGCGCACATTCTCGGCGGGTGCCCGTTTGGAACGGACGCGGCGGAGGGTGTCGTCGGCCTCGATATGCAGGTGCACAACTATCCAGGCCTCTACGCAATCGACGGCTCTATTATCCCGGCCAATCCCGGCGTCAATCCAAGTCTCACTATCACCGCGCTGGCGGAATACGCCATGAACCGGCTGCCGCCCAAGACGGGTGCATCGGTCCGCACGCCGATCGGCGTAGCTGCCACCGATGCGTTGGAAGTACCGACCTCGGTCGGCTCCTGAACGAAAGGAGTACCAGATGCCCCTCACCCTCAGGTCCAAGACGTTCGAGCACGGTGGCGAGATTCCCATGCGCTGCACCTGTGAAGGAAAGGACCTCGCGCCCGACCTCGTCTGGTCCGGGGTTCCGGCCGGGACCAAGACGCTGGCCCTCATCGTCGACGACCCCGATGCCCCCGATCCGGCCGCGCCGAAGATGACCTATGTTCATTGGGTGTTGTACAACATTCCTGCGGACGCGGCGGGGCTGCCGGAAGGCACGATGCCTGGCGACTTGCCGAACGGCACCCGCGAGGGCCTCAACGACTGGAAGCGCACCGGTTACGGGGGGCCCTGTCCGCCGATCGGCAGGCATCGCTATTTCCACAAGCTCTACGCACTCGACAGGGCCCTGCCGGATCTCGGTGCGGCCACCAAGACAGTGCTCGAGACCGCCATGGCCGGCCACATCCTCGAGCAGGCCGAGCTGATGGGGACTTACATCAAGAAGGGATCAAGCAGATGACCACAGGGGCATTGGCATTCGAGGTGAAGCTCACGACGCCCTATGATCGGGCGATCGAGCTCGTCACTGCCGCACTCAAGGCGGAAGGGTTCGGCGTCTTGACGCGTATCGACGTGCACACCACGCTCAAGGAGAAGATCGGCGAGGACTTCCGTCCGTACACGATTCTCGGCGCGTGCAATCCGACGCTCGCCCACCGGGCGGTGAGTCATTACGCCGAAGCGGGATTGCTCCTGCCCTGCAACGTGACGGTCGAGGCAGACGGGAAGGGTTCGGTGGTCCGGATCGCGGATCCTGATGTGATGTTATCGGTAGGCGGCATGGACCAGGATCCGGCGCTGCACTCGGTGGCGACCGAGGCGCGGGTCAGGCTGTCCCGTGTGGCCGAGGCGCTCAGCGCCCTGCCGGAGGCCGCATGCTGAAGGACGCGCCCGACCACCTCGATGCCGACCTGATCCTGAAGCTGTACGAGCTTCGTCGCGAGGAGGTGCTGCGAGCGGCACGCGAGGAGCTCACGCGCGACTTCTGGCCGACGGACGCCAAGGATGCTGTAGCCGTGCTCCGGCGTGACCACCCGCTCAACCGCGCCTACCGCCAGGTGTCCACCTACTGGGAGATGGTGTACCGGATGGGCCGGTACGGCATCATCCACGGCGACTTCCTGGTGGAGAACAATGCGGAGGGGTTGCTGCTCTTTGCGAAGGTCGAACCATACCTGAAGGAGATCCGTGCTGCCGCCAATCCGGCTTCCTTTCAGAACGCAGAGTGGGTCGCCACCGAGGTGCCGGTGGGGCGGGCCGTCGCGGAGCGGATGCGCGCTCGGGTCAAGAAGGAGTTGGGAGGGAAGTAGCGCTCAGGCCAATCGAGTTCGAAGGGCATCGCGCGCCGTTTCGATCGTGGCGCGCACGCGCTCCTTCAATGCGGGCAGGTCCTCGAGCGTGAGACCCGCGGTGTCGATCGGGGGGAGGACCTCAACGATGGCGCGCGCCGGGTTGAAGCGCCAGTCGTGCTTGGGGAGAGCTGTGCGGGTACCCGCCACGGCGAGTGGGAGGATCGGCACGCCGGCCTCGATGGCCAGCCGGAAGGCGCCGTCCTTGAACGGCAGCATCCGGCCATCGGGTGAACGGGTGCCCTCCGGGAAGAAGACCACCGACACCCGGTGCCGCAGGGAGGTACGGCAGCGCTCCATCGCTTCGAGCGCGCTGGGGCCGAAGCCGCGCTGGAGGGGAATGTCCCCCGCCATCCGCATCATCCAGCCAATCAACGGAATCTTCAGGATCTCGATCTTCGAGAGCCACTTCATTTCGAAGGGGAGGTGGCTGATGAGCAGGATGTCGGCAAACGATTCATGGTTGGCGACGATAACGTAGGGGTGCCGCGGGTTGTCGACGCGCACACCGGCGCGGCGGAAGCTCCAGTAGGGATTGACGGTGGCCATGGCTACGCCGAGGCGGCGGAACCACCAGCCGACGATGTACCGACCCCGGTCGAACGGAACCGTCAGGAGGTACACCAACAGCATCGTCGGAAACCACGCGACGATGACGACGGCGATCCAGAACCAGGCCCAGGCGGACCCGATGGTTTGAAAGAAGCGGCGCATGGAGGGAATTTAGCGGGAAAGCGCCCTGACCTCACCCCCTGACCCCCTCCCCACCCTGTGGCGAGGGGGAGTGCGGGCAACTACTGTAGCCGTTCCGTGCGCGATCGCGCCCGATCCGACAGCATCACGTCCAGCGGTCCAGTGGCGGTGCCGATCGTCACGCTGCCGCCCCGCCCCAGGGAGAGGATCTGCCCGGTGGTCGCGTCGCGAATGACGGCGAGCGGGTACTCCGCGGCGTTCCAACGGATGGTGGAGGCAGTACCGGAGCGCTCTAAGCGGATATTGGCGGGGCGGCCAGCCGCGCCGGCGCCGGTCGTCGCCGCGGTGGTGCGAAGGCCGCGGCTGTCGAGCTGCAGGCGGCTGAGCGAGCCACGCACCATCCGGAGCGGCACCGCAAAGGCGAACTGCTCCTCGTTGCCTGGCGCGTCGGCCACCGGCGTTCCGCTGAATGCGAGGCGGAACGCCTCTCCACCGGTGGCATCGAAGCCCTGTAACAGGTTCGGACCGGCGGCCAGCGGGAGTAGCGCCTCGGTCGTTGCCTCGAAAGCCGGCTCGAGAATCACCTCGCCGTTCCGAATGCTTCCCCACACGATCAGGCTCGGCTCCCTGACGCTACCCGTTTGAACCACGGAGGCAAATCCACGCTGGTTCATCACGCCCAGGTAGGTGTAGTCGCTGATCCACTTGTTGCCGCAGTAGCCCATGATATCGGTGGAGGTCGGCGCCTTCAACGCGCCGGTCCCCTTGTCGTAGCCCCACTGACCTGTCAGCCCGCCACTATAGGGGTAGTTCGGGTCGGAGGAACTGACGCCGCCGCAGGGGGCGTGCGACCGTCCGAAATTGTGCCCCAGCTCGTGCGACACCACACCCGACGCGCTGGGCAGCTTGTCCCAACCCACCGATGTCCGACCCGGCACGTACCCATACCCGGCGATGCCGCCGCCGTAGGGCACGGAGATCACGCCGAAGTAGTTCTTGGTGCCTCCCTCCGCGGCTCGGAGCGCGTTGATCTCGCTGAGGATCCGGAGCCAGACGCCGTTCCCGTCGCCCGACTGGATCTGGGCGGTATCACTGTAGGTGTACGGGGCGCGCACATCGGCGA
This sequence comes from Gemmatimonadales bacterium, assembly GCA_004525055.1. Taxonomy (GTDB): domain Bacteria; phylum Gemmatimonadota; class Gemmatimonadetes; order Gemmatimonadales; family GWC2-71-9; genus SPDF01. The sequence goes on from SPDF01000010.1 coordinate 15,859, forward strand.
GGACCGTGCTGAGTGGGTGCATCCGCACGGTCTCGTCGAGGAACTGCGCGACGTTCCCCGCGGTCACGTTGCCCGTGCTGTTGTCGGAGGTCCGGAGAACCGGCACAAACCGTATGTCGAGCGTGGCTACCGTGCGCAGGTTGAGTGTGGTCGGGGTGGCATCGGACGGGTAGTCGTTGTCGCCATCGTTCGACTCGGCAATGACGTTGGCGGGGTCGACATCGAGGACAATATCAAGCCCCGACTGCAGCAGCGATGCGGGGAGCGTGGCGTTCCAGGTGCGGGACAACACCCCCTGGCTGCCCACCGTGTCGGTCGGGGCGCTCGACGCCGGTGCTGGGATCGTGACGGTCTGAATCAACGCGCCCGCCCGGTAAAATCGGGCCCGAACATCAGGTGCGGCCGTGTTGGCCTGATTCGCGACGACGAACACCCGCAAGAGCCCATCACGGCCCGCCACCAGGGGAACGGCGCGGTCGTACGTCTGCACACTCTGCGTGACGTAGAACCCGTCAATCCGGAGGTTCATGGAGGTAGCCGATCGGGCGGCGTATGCCACCGATGCGGACGCGGCGCCGCTGCTTGAGACCGAGACCTGCTGGCTGAGCGGAGTCGGGTCATAGAGCGGGCTGGATCCGGCGACGGCAGCTCCCACGGTGTAGGTGCCCGGCGCGAGCCCGGTGAGTATGGCGTTGCCGGTGTGCGTGGAGGAGTACCCTGCAGGGCCTGCAATGGTGACGACACCGGCGACGGCCGCTGGCAAGCCACTGATGGTCAGGCTGAGCGAGCCCGGCGTGGCGGTATACACCACGCTGGCGGAGGCGGAACCGCCCGCGGTGACCTTGGCGGTCTGTGTCGTCGGCAGGGGAACAAATGCCGCACCGCCGTCGCTCACGTCGACCGCCGTAATCGTGTAGCTGCCGGGGGGGAGGTCATCGAGGGTCGTGTCCGAGGGGCCAACCAATTGGCTGAAGCCGTTGGGCCCCGACACCGTGACGCTGGCGACGGCGGCCGGCGGGAGCCCGGTCACGCCGATGCCCAAGGCGCCAATCAAGGGCCCGGTGGCGTCCTTCCCTCCGCAGGCCGCCGCGGAGAGGAGCAGCAGGGTCGGGAGCGTGCGGGTTGGTAGTTTGGAAAAGGTCATGGGAAGGAACGGGGCAACCCACGTGCC
>SPDF01000312.1 GCA_004525055.1 Gemmatimonadales bacterium
TGATCACCCAGTTCGTCGCCCTCCCAGTGCACGCCACCCTGCAGCAGGCGGTGGACGCGCTCCTGGCGGGCGAACAGCGGGAGTTTCCGGTTCTCGACAATTGGGGAAAGGTCGAAGGGCTGCTGACGCGGGATGGGTTGATTCGCGGTCTTTCTCAGCTCGGCGGCGGGGCGACGGTCGAGCGCGCGATGACGCCGGGTGCCGAGCCGCTGCAAATCACCCAACCGTTCGAAGAGGCCCTCGACCGCCTGGCCAGCAGTGGCCTTCCCGCCCTTCCCGTGGTGGACCAGGGCGGTGCGCTGGTCGGCCTGCTGACGCGTGACAACGTGACGGATGTACTGCTCGTCCGACGGGCGGGGGTGCCGTTCCCTCCCCGGGCGGGCTAGGCGGGCGGAAACTCCGCCAAGAATTCCGCCGGGCCGTTCAGCGGCTTGACGAAATACCACCAGTTGTCCTCCGGCGCCCACCCCTCCTCGTCGGCCACGATGTTCCCCCAGAGGCACCGCTCCACCGGAGTGGTGACCGCGCGGATCCGGTGGTCGAGCTCGACCAGCCGTGCGGAGATATCCGCCGACTGCTCCCGAGTCAACCGCTCGAGTGCCTGTGCCAGTAACTGACGGCCGTCGAGATCGCTGAGGTAGTCCTCGTAATCCCCGCCGTAGCCCTCCTCGACGGCAACAACCGTCCGCTCCCATCCCGCGAGCAGCATCTCGAGCCCCCCCTGCACCACCATATCCGGAGCCCCCTCCTGACGGAGGAATTCCTCCAGGTTCCCGGCGTCCCGCGCGGTCACCGGGGAAACCTGTTGTTGGCGCGATCCACGTCCGGCAGGACGCGCCGCGGATCAAGTTCGGCACTGCGGAGCGCGGGCCGACCCTTGGGCCGATAGGTGAAACGCGGGCCGAGATTCCACATCTCGACCGGCAGCCGCACCACCTCGCTGGATCCATCGGCAAAGGTGAGCCGCAGCTCCGCTGGCATGACCATTGTCCCAAGGCTGGCGAGCCTGACCTCGGTGGCGCCAGACGAATCGGTCGCGATGCCGCTCACCGCCTGATCGAGGCGCGTCGTTGTGAGGACCCACTCCCGCCAGAACCAGTCGAGGTCCATACCGGAGGCGTCGCGCATCAGACGGAAGAAATCCGCAGGCGACGGGTGACGGAACGCCCACGCGGCGAGATACTGCCGGAAGGCAGCGTCGAACCGCTCCGGCCCCAGGACCTCATAGCGAAGGAGTTGCAGCATGAGCGCCGGCTTCTGGTAGCCCGCCCAGAACAGATCGTGCACCTCCACCGGCCGGAGGCCGAGTGGCTGTTCGTCAGCACCGGCATGGTCGGGATAGAGGTGGAGGGGGTGCACCTCGATCGAGTCGCCGTAGGCGGTGCCGTTGAAGTATTGCGCCGCGTTGGCCAGGTCGATGAAGGTGTTGAACCCTTCGTCCATCCAGGGATAGAGCCGCTCGTTGGAGCCAACGACCATCGGCACCCACTGGTGCCCGAGCTCGTGGGCCAGCACCCAGTGCATATCCTCCCGTGTCGGTCCGGCGGGGTCAAAGGTGATCATCGGGTACTCCATCCCCTCGATGGGGCCCTCGATGCTGGTGAACTGCGGGTAGGGATAGCGCAGCCATTGCGTGCTGAAGTACGCCAGCGCCTCGTTGGTCATCTTGTTGGCTTCGGCCCAGAGCGTGGCCGAGGGGCGGTAGAGGGTGTGGATGGCGACACCATCCCATGCGCTCGCATCCCACTGAAAATCTGGACTCGCGGCAAAGGCGAAGTCCCGGACATTCTCGGCGCTGAAGCGCCAGGTGAGGCTGCCCGTCGTCGCAGGGCGGGTACGGCTGGGGGTTCCGGCTTCGTCCTTCGTGATCACGGCGACCGGATCGGACGAGGTCGCCGCCTTCGCCAGCCGACTGCGTTGTGCCGGGGTGAGCACGTCACCGGGATTTTTCAGCGTTCCCGTTGCGGCCACGAGGTAGCCAGCGGGGACGGTCAGCGCGACATCGAATCGACCGTATTCGAGATAGAACTCGCCGGCGCCGATGTACGGGTCGTGGTTCCAGCCGCGGAGGTCGTCATAGACAGCCAGGCGGGGATACCACTGCGCTATTTCGTAGAGGGTGCCATCGTGCCCCATCCTGCCGCCGCCGAAGGCGGGCACCTTGAATCGCCAACGGATGACGATGTCCAGAGTGCCGCCCGCGGCCAGCGCCGCCGGCAGGTCGAGCCGCATCGTGGTGCCATATACCACCGGGGTGACCGGCCGGCCGGCAATCAGCACCGAGTCGAGGACGAATCCGCCCGCGAACCCCTGGCAGGAGAAGTCGAAGGTGGAACCGAGGAACACGAGCGGCGGCTGGTCGAGCTGGGTGGTCACACTCCCCTGGGCGCACATGTTCTGTTCGAGGTGCATCCAGAGGTATGGCAATGCGTCCGGCGAGCGGTTGTGGTAGGAGATGACCTCTCGGCCGCGGAGTTCGTTGGCCGACGGGTCGAGTGTCGCGTCGATGCGGTAGTCCACCCGTTGCTGCCAGTACCCGTGGCCTGGACGACCGCTCCCGGCGCGATACGCGTTGAGTCCGGGCAGCTCGAGCGGGCGGAACGGGGAGACCTCCCACCCCTGGGCGGTGAGGCCGGTGGCGGTGAGGAGCGAAAGGAGCAGGGCTCTGGCGAGAAAGCGGAACACGTGGTATCTCCATGCGGAGGATATGCCCCTAACATAGGGCCCGCCGGGCCCGTGAGTAAGCGGTCTCCAGCTTTCGCCATACGACGGCACGGCTCAGCATCCCCCTGATCGAGGAGCACCACACCCGATGCGCCTACTCCCCATCGTGGCCACTGCCA
>SPDF01000078.1 GCA_004525055.1 Gemmatimonadales bacterium
GGTGACCCAGGCGGAATCGGTCTCGGATGACGGCGTGCTGCGGGTGCGGGTCGCGACGGCGCCCTGGGCCAGTGAACTCAGCCTGATGACGCCCCGTATTCTGGCACGGGTCAATGCCGGGCGATCCGGCCGGATCAACTCAATCCGCTGGATTGCGGGGCCGCTGGGAAGAAGGGACTGAGGACTGAGGCGAAGGTAACGCTGTACAACTCCGACTTCTGTCATTGCGAGGAGGCCCCAGGAGGGACCGACGAAGCAATCTCGAGGCGATCGCCGACAAGATTGCTTCGGCCACGCTGTGGCCTCGCAATGACAAAAGTCCTGGAGTGACTACGCCGGCGCGCCGGTCCCGTAAATGCCGCCAACCACCGCGCCGTACACCATGTGGCCGATCAGGCTCCCCATCCATCCGGCAAACATCCCCATGCCCATCATCGGCATCACGACCACCATGGCCATCAACCAGGGGGCCAAGCCGAAGATGGCCCCGCGCATCGGGGCAGGCCCGGGGAGCTTGCTCGCCACCACCGCATATCCGATGGCAAGAATGACCCCGATCATCAGGTGAGCCATCCAGCCGGCCAGTATCATCCCGCCCATCTGCATCGCGAGCATGTCCGCCGGGTTCATCGGCGGCATTCCCATCATCGGCGCCACATAGAGACCGACCCCCGTCATCACCAGCGTACCCACGATACCGGCCAGGATGGCCTTGCCCCAATTGATCTGCATGGATGATCCTCCGAAAAGGTGAACCTGCCGGACGAGGCGGCACCATCCCGTCGCTTGCCGCTGCCCGTCTTCAGTATTGGCCTATCCCCTTACCAACGCGGGAGAAGGCGATTTGGTTCCCGGCCCGAACCGAGGGCCCTGCCATCGGGAACTCCTCCCGTGGAATGAGGGTTTGTCAGCAGGATGGCGTAACGACGCTCCTCTGCCAGGCCATTCCGACTATTCGATCCGAGGTTCGCATGCGACTTCGCCCCGGTACTACCGCACCGACCCTTCGACTCCCCGCCATTTCAGGGGGGAACTTTGACTTGGCCAGCCTGTCCGGGCGCCCTTTCCTCCTCTCGTTCTTCCGATTCGCGACCTGCCCATTCTGCAACCTGCGAATGCATGAATTAGTGACTCGGCTGCCCGACTTGAACGGCGCTCTTGAAATGGTGGCCGTGTTCGACAGTCCCTTGGCGCACCTGCAAGAGCACGCAGGGCGACACCGGCCTCCATTCCCCGTGTTGGCTGATCCTGACGGGGCCTGCTATCGAGCCTACGGCGTGGAGCGGTCCGTGGGCGGCACATTCAAGGGGATGATTACCAGGCTGCCCGCGCTCATGCGTGGAATGTTCGTCAATGGCTACCTGCCGATCCCGATTCGGGGCAACCTGTTCACCATGCCTGCGGACTTCCTGATTGACCGGCACGGGATCATCCGGACCGCCTACTACGGGAAGGACGAAGGGGACCACCTCCCGTTCGAAGCCATCAAGTCATTTGCTGCCGCGGAAGGAAGCGTCTACGGTGGTCAGGCGTCGCGATGTCCTTAGATCGTAACCGCGAGGGTAGTGTACGTATGCGCAGTTCCCTGAGAACCATATTCGCGTGAACTCGTGACAACGCGCCATTCCACACCAAGCCCATAGGCCCGTGCGCCCAGCCCGAGCTCCAAGGTCCCCACGTACGGCAGGTGCCCGACGCTCGGACCGGTGCGGAAGAACCCACCATCCAGAAACAAGTTTCCGGCGACTACCCGCCCACGGATGGCGCCGATCAGGTAGAACCCCGGTGCCGACTCTACGGCGCTCGACCGCCGCCACTCGGAGACCCCGGACGCTCCCAACTCCACCGCGACTTCCACGCCGATCTCAACCGCCCGGCGTACAGTCCCCAGCGAGGCGTTCCACACCGGCGTGATTCTCACCCCGAGCAACGCCTTGGCATCGGTACGGATCAGATCCGCGGAGCCTGCGAAGGTGATGTCGAGCGTTGGCTCCGCACCCAGTTGAGCCGTCCAGCCGCTGGGCGCACTCTGCCCGATTAGTCGGTGGAAGGAGCGCTGTGACGGTCCCGCAAGCGACAAAGGTCCGGTCACACCCAGCGTGATGGTGAGTTCCCGCTCGAATCCCGCTGTATGGACGCGTGTGACCATCGAGGCCCCAAGCCATCCGGCATACGCGCGATCACCGCTCTCCGGCTTCACGCGAGTGGTCAACGGTGTGTAGATCTCTTGCCCGAGGATCAAGCTCCAATCCTGACATGGGACGCTCCCGCCGTCGGCTCCGCACCCGGGGATGGAACGGAAGAGTCTTTGTCCAAGAGGAGAGGCAATCGCGTGCGGAATACGCAACCGGATCCCCTGAGTGTAATCGACGTCAGTTCGTGCGCCTGCAATCCCGGAGTTCAGGGCGTCATTGTCGACCTCCACGCTCCACGGCCGTTGGGCCTCGGCACGCGGTACCAGGCCGATCGAGAGGAGTCCTATCAGGAGGCCGAGTCGGTGCCGCATCCAGCGTTCAAAGTGTGGGCGTGTCATGGTACAGGGTGAACTGCTCTCGGCAGGCGATAGTTCCGAGGAACTTTTCATCGCGTTCGTGGGTTGTAATCACACGAATGCTCACCGGGGCCGGGTGCCCTCGACCCCTGGAGGCCTGTGCCCGACGTGACCACCGATTCGCCAACGAGTACCGATCACGCGGTCACCGCCTTCGTCCTGGCTGGGGGGGGGGAGTCTCGGTGTAGTCGAGGTGGGAATGCTCAAGGCACTGACGCAGTTCGGCCTGAGAGCGGACTTGGTGGTCGGGTCTTCGGTCGGAGCCATCAACAGCGTGTTCTACGCGGCCGATCCGACTTCGGAAGGGATCCAGCGAATTGAAAGCATTTGGAGAGGTCCTCGATCGTGCCGCGGAGACGACTGCGGCCTGGTTTGAGTCTAGCGGCCTCGAGATCGCCTCGGATTGGGGGACATTAGCGCCCCATTGTCACGCGTAACTCGCGAGCAGTTCAATCACCCTGAGGGGAAGACCATCATGACGATCCATAGGTTTGACGAGACCGGAGGCCCTACCTGGCCGGAAGTGCTCGAGTCGGCGCCTGTCCTCGTGCTCTACAAGCACAGCCCGGTGTGCATGACGTCCTCATTTGCGCAACGGGAGATCAAGGCACTGCACAAGGCCCTCCCGACGCTTCCGATCTATCAGGTCGACGTGATTCACAATCGCGGGCTCGCGCACCGAATGGCTGCCGACCTCCAGGTGCGGCACGAGTCACCCCAGGTGTTCGTGGTTCGTGACGGTCGGGCCGTGTGGCACACCTCCCATTTCGCGGTCAAGGCGGGCACGCTGCGCAAGCAAATCGAACGGGCGCAGCAGATGGACGCGGCAACCGCACCGTAGGCGGCAGCAAGCGGGGTTCAAGGGACAATTAGTGGTGGTGGTTCATGCCCTCATCGTTCGTCGGTGGTCCTTCCCGCGCTAATTCCGCTCGAATGGCGGCGCGCAGTCCTGACGCTTGTCGCGCTGACAGTCCCCCGATCCATCGCCCTGCCACCCGACCTTCCCGATCGATAAGCAGCGTGACCGGTAGCCCAGGAAGGTGGTACTCGTTCTGTAGCTTCCCGTCACCCAGCGCCACCGGCATGGTCAGTCCGAGGCCGTTCAGGAACCGGCGCGCGGCGTCATGATCGTGCTCGTCGTTGAGCGAGGCGTAGCGGAGACCCTCGCCATCAAATTCCCGTGCGATGGAATCGAGCGCCGGCATCTCCGCACGACACGGTGCGCACCAACTGGCCCAGAAATTCACCAACACTACTGAGCCTGACCAATCCGCGAGGGAAAGTCGTCCCCCATCAAGCAGGGGCAAGTCGAAGGCGCGAAACGTGTCGCGCCGCCCCCCCGTCGTGCCGCTCACCAGCCCAGCGCCATCCAACACATATACTCGCCCCTCGGCATCGGCCGCGAGCGTCGGGATTGCGGTGGGGAATTCGGCCGTCGCCAGGAGCGCCCCCGTGGCGGGATCAATCTGATCCAGCCGGCTCGCCTCGGTCGTATACCCCGGCGTGCTGAGCGCGTAGAGTCGGCCCCCAGGCCCCATCACCAGACCAAGGTTCACGGGGTGGTAGTCGATGACGGCGGCACCGTCGATCAACTCGAAGCGAACCTCCTCCGTGGTTTGTGGCAAATCGCGGCGGAGGACCCACAGGGTGTCGCCGACTGGTGAGAGGGCGATAATCTCATCCCGAATGAATGGCGCGTAGAAGATCCGGATGCCGTCCGTCGCGACCTGCCCGGCGTTGTTCAACTCCGCCAGGATGCCCTGCTCAGGAATGGTCACCCGCCCAAGGCCTCGCTGCACGCCATCGCTGAGAGAGGCTACGAGCGGAGCAGCATCGTCGGGCCAGCGATAGGCAAATCGCTGGGAGGAGCGTGCCAGATAGGGATGCGCCCCGTCTGGCGTGCCCGTCACAACAGGGAACGCAAACGCGGTTGAGTCTTCGCGCACCACCTGTCCCGTGGAATCCACCAGGAGAAGCATGCCGCGGGCATCCGTTGCCCACAGGCCCTTGTCGGACGCTGCTGCCGCAGACAGGAGCACCCGACCCTCCAGGTTCAATTCCGGCCGAGATGACCGAAGGTGGTCGTCCACAGCCAACAACTGACCAGCACCGTCAAGCACGAGCGCGGCCTCATGGCCGGCCACCGCGCCCCGGCCTTCGAGCCAGAGGAGTTGAACAGGTAGGTCGGGCGCGTCGCTGTCCGGGATGAGGCGTAGGGGAGCGAGTGAGGTGGTGCGGTGGACTATCCCTCCGATCGTATCGACGAGGGAGGGAGGAGCCCCTGGCACCGGCGTGCTGGCCGGTGCCCGGGTCCGCCGGCCGAAGCCGAGCGCCACGAGTGCGACACCGATGAGGACAGCCACTGCGAGCAGCCCCCCCCATCGGGCACGCCCCGCGAGCCCTGTCGGACGGCGGAAGGGGATCACGCCTTCTTGACCGTCGCGATCTGAATCGCCATTGCACCACCGGCCGAGAACGCCTTGCCCGTCACCGTCACCTCCTGCTCAGCGTATTCCTTGAGCAGCGGGTTCTGCGCGTCACCGGGCATCGCCGCCGAGGTGGGAATGTAGAGCTTGCCCTCCTTAGTCAGGATCGCGAGCGGAATGCCCTTGTCGGCGCAGACTTGGGCACACATCCGGTGCGAGGGGCCGCTCAACCCCTGGCCGAACTTGCAGGACACATCCACGACCATGCCGGTAATGGTCACATCCTTGCCTGAGGGTGCCGCGGGCATCTTCGCACCGCTTTGAGCATGAGCCGCGGCTGGCGCAAACGCGCCGAGCGCGAGTGCCAGGGTGGCGGTTATGAGGGACTTCCGCATGGAAACCTCCGCAAAATGGGATAAGGGGCTAACCCCCGCCGATGGCGGGGACACTGAACGAAGGCGGGGCTTGGCCAGGAAGTTCCCAACCCCCCGGGAACTATTGCGAAGCCCCGGGCGTTCGTGCAGGAGACCGCCCCCGAATCGAGGCCCAGATGACCCCAGCAAGCTCCGAGCGCCGTGCTCCACTCCGGTAAGACTTCCCGGGACGAGCAGTTCCGCGCCGAGGCCCTGCCATGGTTCGACGACGTGGCCCGGTTTGCGCTCTCCCTGGCGCGGGACCGAGACGAGGCCGACGACCTCACCCAGGAGACCTTCCTCCGGGCACTGCGCTCCTGGCACCAGTACACGCCTGGCACGGAATGTCGGCGCTGGCTCTTCACCATCTGCCGGAACCACTTTCTCCGGGGGCGGGAACGCGACAAACGAGTGGTCTCCTATGACGATCCAGAAGTCGAGGCGCTGGCGGCGGCCTCGATCCACGCCGCGGCAGCAAATCGAGGCCTGGGAGACATATTCGAGCGCGTGGATCTGGGCGATGCCGTGACTCATGCCCTTGATGCGCTGCCCGCACCGTTCCGGGAAGCCGTCGTATCCGTTGACCTGGAAGACCTGGCCTACGACGCCGCGGCAGAGGTATTGGGGGTGCCGATTGGCACGGTGCGATCGCGGCTGTTCCGTGGCCGGCGGCTCTTGCAGAAATCTCTCTTGGCGTACGCGACGGACGCCGGACTGGCAGTCGGGCTGGACACCATTCGCGTGGAGGACAAAGGATGACGATGCACCCTATGCTCGACTGCGATGCCGTAATGCGGCAGCTCTGGGACTACCTTGACGGGGAGTTGACCCCGGAGCGGATGAAGCAAATCGGCGCCCACCTGGCGGTCTGCCAGCGCTGCTACCCACAATACCAGTTCGAACGACGATTTCTCGACGTGCTGGCCGCTGCACGCAACGATCATCCGGCGCTCGACCAACTCCGACTCCGCGTCATGGCGGCGCTGAAGGATGAAGGGCTGGCGGGGGTAGGATGAGCGAATTCTCCTCCCACACATCCCAGCTGCAATGGCCCCGGTGCAGGCCCTGGGTGCCCAAGGATTCAGGTCAGCCAACGCTCGTCCGGTAAGTCGCGGTACACGCCCGGCAAGTTCCCGCGCGGCGCCGCCTCAACGGCCCAGCTGGAGCAAGATCTTTCCAAGCATTAGAACGCCCACCACAGCGAAGAGGAACCCCAGCGCCTTCTCCAGCGTGTGCTGCGAGATACGAGTGGCCAGCATCGGCCCGAGCTGACCCCCGATGATCACTCCCGGCACGGTGAACGCTGCGAGGGACAAGACGACGGCCAGGTCATCGCCGCCACTTCGCGCGAAGCGCCACAGGTGAATGGTCGCTGCCGAAAGCGCGGTGATCGCCACTACGAATACGCCGGTGCCCACAGCAACCCGGCTGGGGACTCGACACCGTCGCAGCAGAAAATATCCGTTCATCTCACCAAGTCCGGTAGAAATCATTCCCATGAACAGTGCACCGACCCCTGCAAGGGCGCGTCCCTCGCCACGGTTGCACACGGTGTAGCAGATGGTGTCGCCGTCCGCCGTGACATGGCACGTCTCGGCTGATGCACCGCCGTACTCACGAGCTACCCCCGCGTCGAGTTGGGCCACCTCGGTCGCGTTGGGGGCGCGCAAGAAACTCA
>SPDF01000380.1 GCA_004525055.1 Gemmatimonadales bacterium
GTATAACGGAGTGCTGGAGTACCTGAAAAGCCGGTAGCATGGCGGGGAAGCGGGGGGGAGGGGGTGTGAGCCCCAACGCCGATCAATCGTCTCCATCGTGTACCCTATTCTGACAGGGCCGATGACACCTCGTTCCATTTGCCAACGCTTCCCCGCTTCCCCGCGTCCCCGCCTGGTGCGGGCGGCGCTCTTGGTCTGCGTCTTCACACTCGGAGTCGCGACCGCCGCCTACGCACAATCGCCCGAGCAACGTGCGGCCATCGAGTCCTGGCGCGACACCCTCAACCAGACCTCCGATACCATCATGCTGCTCCGCCATGAGCGGCTCGTGATTGCCGAGGCCAGGGCCGACCGCGACAACACGATCTTGCACCTCCGGCTCGGCTTCCTCTCCATCCGCTACGGCGACCTGGCAGGCGGCCCCCATTACGACGACGCCGCCTCCGAGTTTGAATGGGCCACCCAACTCGAGCCGACCTGGCCCTACACCTGGTACGGGCTCGGGATGGCCGAGTTGGCAATCGGCGATTCCCAGCTCGCGATCGTGACGGGATTGAAGACGATGTTCGGCAAGGACGCGCTCGCCAAGGCGGCGGACGCCTACGCGCGGTCCGCCGAGGTCGATCCCGGATTTGTGCAGGGGCTGGTGGAGCTGGCGAATACCTCGCTGGCCCAGCGGGTCAACATCCGCCTCGATGTGGCGCTCGACGCGCTACGCCAGAGTGCTAGCAGCCAGTCGGCCACCCATCCGGAAGTGCTCCTGGCGCGGGGACGGGTCGAACGTGAGGTCGGAAGCCCGGACTCGGCGGTGGCGGCCTTCATGGGCTACCTGGCCAGTGGCGGCCACCAGGGGCTCGGCCTCTACGAACTGGGCCGGAGCCAACTGGGACTGGGGCTCGACGTCGGCGCTGCCGGCTACTACGAGGGGGCGGCCTACAACGACACGCTGAGTGTGCCCCTCTACCGAACCGACCTGGAGTATTTCGCGTCAGCGACGGAAATAGCGGGCTTCGACTCGACGTCAGGGCAGGGGCGGTCAACCTGGCTCAACGAATTCTGGACCGGCCGAGACAACGCCAGTCTGCGGAGCCCGAACGAGCGGCTGAAGGAGCACTACCGGCGCCTGCAATACGCCCGCACCAACTTCCGGTTGGCCAGCGCCAACCGCCACTACGACATCGAGATGATCTACCACTCCGGCAGCCAGGAGTTCGACGACCGGGGCATGATCTACCTGCGGCACGGCACGCCGACGGACCGGGCCTCCTACGCGGAGCCCGGGGTCGACCCGAACGAGACCTGGGTGTACCGGCATCCCGACGGCGACCTGATCTTCCATTTCACGTCGCGTGAGGACGTCCAGGACTTCAGGCTGGTGGAGAGCCTCCTCGATATCTTCGGCTACGCGACTGCCGTGCAACTGCAGGGCGCCTCGGTCTCCCTCTCCCAGAACACCACCACGGAGCAGTTGCTATCCTCCCGGCAGAACATCTCGCCGCTCTACAACAAGATGAAGGGCGCGGGGGGCGCGAGCATCAGCCGCTACATGTCGGAGGAGCGGAGCCAGGGCCGGGCGAGCTACACCCGCGGGACCAACACCGACACCTACGAGCTGCACTTCCCGCGCTCGCTGAGCGCCAAGGTCCAGGTGCTGGCGGTCGGGTGGGACGAGGGCGGCGCCCTGGTCCAGGTGGCGTACGCCATCGCCGGCGGGTCGCTCACCGGGGTGCCCACGGCGCGCGGCCAGGTCTACCCGGTCCGACTCCGGTTTTCTGTCCTCGACTCGGCGGGGAAGTCGGTGGCGTCGATCGACACCACGCGGTTCTTCCTCTCGCGCACTCCGGTCCCGGTGACCGAACACCTGGTCGGGCGCGCGGAGGTCCACGTGGCGCCGGGCACCTATCACTATCGCGTGCTGGTGCAACAGGGCGAGGACGCCGGGCTGATCCTGCCGACCGACAGCGTGCAAGTCAGCAGCGAGACCCGGCTGGAGCTGAGCGATCTCGTCCTCGGCCGCCGCGACAACCACCTGAGCTGGATTGCCGCGCCCGAGGACACGGTGTACCTGAACCCGCTGGAGACCTTCCGGCGCAGCGAGGAGATGCAGCTCTACTACGAGGTGTACGGCGCCGTTGCCGGCACGGTGCTCAAGACAGAGGTCGTGGTGAAGAAGGGTGGGAGCGGGGGGCTGTTCGGCAAGGGTGGCTCCGCCATCAGTCTCAAGTTTGAGGAGACCGCCCAGGGAGCCGTGACCCGGTCGAACCGCACGCTCGATCTCTCCAAGCTCAAGA
>SPDF01000043.1 GCA_004525055.1 Gemmatimonadales bacterium
ATCACGGCCTCCCCAGCGACCGCTTCCGCCGTGCCGTCGAGCTCCACGAGGAGGACAGCGGCGGCATCCACCGGGTACCCGGCGGCGTAGATGGACGCCTCCACCGCACGGACGCAGGCCTGGTCCATCATCTCCATGGCGGCGGGGACGACACCTGCGGCGATGATCCCGCTCACCGCTTCGCTCGCCGTGCGGATGGAGGGGAAGGCGGCGAGGAGGGTACGAACGGCGGCGGGAATCGGCTCGAGGCGAAGGGTGATCTCGGTCGCAATTCCGAACATCCCCTCACTGCCAACGAAAAGCCCGACCAGGTCGGGGCCCCACGACTCACTGCTACCCGAGCCGAGTCGCACCAGGGTGGCGTTCGGCAGGAGCACCTCGAGGGCCACGACGTGGTTGGTCGTGACACCGTACTTCAGGCAGTGCGGTCCTCCGGCGTTCTCCGCGATGTTTCCGCCGAGGGTGCACGCGCTTTGGCTGGAGGGGTCGGGGGCGTAATAGAGGCCGTGCGGTAGTGCGGCCTCGGAGAGCCGGGCGTTCACGACGCCGGGTTCGACCACGGCCCGCCGCCGTTTCGGGTCGAGGTGCAGAATGCGGTTCAGACGTGTCAGGACCACCAGGACCGCCTCATTCCCGGCGAGGGCGCCGCCAGAGAGGCCGGTGCCTGCGCCGCGCGCTACGAACGGCACGTTCGCCAGATGGAGGAGGTGGATGGCTTCGATGAGTTCCTGGCGGCTGCCGGGGAGAACGGCGAGAGCGGGACGCGAGGCGTGGGTGGGGAGGCCGTCGGCTTCGTAGGCGGCGAGTTCGGCGGGGCGGGCGCGGACCCAGCGCGGTCCGACGATCCGGCCCAGATCGGTGGCGAGCGCCACGTTCATGTCGCGATTGCGATGTCGGGGTAAGGACCGCCCTTCCCGTTGGTTCGGGCGCGGGAGTGGACTCGGGCCCGGGCCGCGGCCTCGGCGGCGAGCGGCGGCAACAACTCAAGAAGCAGGGCGACGCGCTCGGAGGAGGTGCGCATCTCCAGTAGTCTCCGCTTCACCTCAAAATCGAAGTCGACAGCCGCGGCGACCTGGAAAGAGAGCGGCTCTGCCTCGTCCGCCCAGGGAGAGTGGCCGCTGCTTCCGCTGAGCACCTCCATCGCACCCAGGTAGGCAGTCGCCACCTCGCGGAGGGCAGCCAACGACTCGACGGGCACATCGGGGCCTGCGAGGTCCTCGAAGGTGTCCACCAGGCCCATCGGATAGGAAGTCTCGGTGGCCAGCACCTGGCGCAGGAGAAACCGTCGCTCGCCTACGACGACGATGTTGCTGCGGCCGTCGGGGAGCTGGTGGGATGCGCGAATACGGGCGATGCAGCCGACGGTCCCGGAACGTGGTGGGCTGCCGTCGGGCGCGGGAGGAAGCAACCCGAAACGCTCGTCGGCTGTGAGGCAGTCGGCGAGCATCGCGCGATACCGGGGCTCAAAGATGTGGAGCGGGAGTGGGGTTCCCGGGAACAGCACCACTTCGAGCGGAAAGAGCGGAAGCCGGGATGGCATGCTGGAATCTAGCGGAATTGTGGTGGCGGGGGTGGTCTATTCTGTCATTGCGAGGCCAACCAGTGCCCGAAGCAATCTCCAGATTGCTTCATCGGCCCCTCCGGGGGCTCCTCGCAATGAAGGAAAGACGGTACGCTACGCGGCGCCCCACATCCCGTTGAGGCCCTTCACATCGGGGGCCTGACGGAGCTTCTCGAAGGCGCGCTCTCGGATCTGGCGAATCCGCTCACGGGTGACGCCGAGTAACTCGCCGATCCGCTCGAGGGTCATGGCGTCCGAGCCCTCTTCGAGGCCGTAGTAGAGATAGAGGATTTTGCGTTCGCGGGGAGTCAGGTACTGATCGAAGAGGCGGTCGATGAACTCGCGGGTGAGCCGGGCATCGGTCTGGTCCTCGATATCCGAGCTGCCGGCTCCGGGAAACCGGTCACCGAAGGTGCTCGATCCCCGGTCGCTCCGTTCCACCGGTGCATCGAGCGACATCTCTCCCGAACTCATTCGCCGCGCCAGGCGCACATTCTCCACTGATTCGTTCAGGGCGGTGGCGACCTCACGGTCGGTGGGCTCCCTGCCCATCTCCTGGGCCAGAAAACTCACGGCACGCGACATCTTGATAAGGGATGAATTCTGGTTGAGTGGGATTCTGACGCTGCGGGTCTGCTCGGCGAGGGCCTTGAGGACCGCCTGACGCACCCACCAGACGGCGTACGAGATGAACTTGACGCCATGATCGGGATCGAACTTTCGCACTGCCTTCAGCAACCCCTCGTTGCCGATGGCGACGAGCTCGGAAAGATCCAGTCCGTGGCCCTGGTACTTCTTCACATAGGAGATCACGAATCGGAGGTTGGCGGTAACCAACCGCTCGGCCGCCTTGGCGTCCCCGTCCTGGGCCAAGCGCGCGAGGCGCTTTTCCTCGGCGGGGTCCGAGATCATGGGGAGTTTCTGGATGTCATGGAGGTATTGGTCGAAAGCCCCGGTGGGTACAGCGCGAAAGAGAGCTTTGGGCTTGGTGGCACTACCGTGAGCCATGGCGATCCCCGTGGGTCGTGGCGCGAGCAGAAAACGGCGAGTTGTCTCTGGAGCTGACGGCGGGAGGCGAGCCATCAGGTGTGCGAATATAGGACACGACTAGAAACTGGTCAAGCAAAAATTTCTTTCCACATCACAAAATTGTACTATTTAACAACTTGCGAATTTCGTCCACTTCCCCCGCGCGCGAGTTGCGCACAAAAGTGGGAAAAAATGTATAAGTGACTGTGTTATAGCCACTTATGGATTAACATTTGAATGGGTAAATGTGGACGACTGTGGAGTCAGGCGGCGCCGATCACGCGCAGCGCGTGCACAATTGCCTGCGTGTCGCGCACGGGAATGGCCCACCGTGCCCCATCGCGTGCCATCGAGCCGATGTCGTGCGGGAGGGAGAATCGGAGCTCGTTTTTCGAGCGCTTCTTGTCGAGGCGCATCGCTTCGAAAAGTTCCGTGGCGTCGATCTCGACCGGGAGTCGAGTCGGGAGGGAAAGCCGCTTCAATCCGGCCTTGATTCGTTCAGCCAGACCAGGGACGGCCACGCCGAGTGTCTCGGCAAGATGCGCCTCGGCCACGAGCCCCATCGCTACGGCGTCGCCGTGGGAGACCGCGAACTGGGTGGTGTGCTCGACCGCGTGAGCGACGGTGTGTCCCGCGTTGAGTGTCGCGCGACGACCGGTCTCGCGCTCGTCCTCCATCACGACCGCCGCCTTCAACTCGACGCTCCGTGCGATAAACCGGGTGAGCGTCTCCGGATCCCGCGCGTGGAGTTGGTCTGCAGACTCTCCCAGGTCGGTCCAGTACGCCGCATCGGCGATGATACCGTGCTTGGCCATCTCCGCGAGCCCGCAGCGCAGCTGCTCTGGCGGGAGCGACTGCAGGACGAGTGGGTCGGCAAGGACCGCGGCAGGAGGGTGGAAGGCGCCGACGAGATTCTTCCCCAGCGGGGTGTCAACGCCGGTCTTGCCGCCGACGGAGGAGTCCACCATGGCCAGGAGGGTCGTGGGCACCTGGAGGAAGGGGATGCCCCGCGCATAGGTGGCGGCGACGAAGCCCGCCAGATCCCCGACCATTCCTCCGCCGAGCGCCACGATCGCGGCGTTTCGGGTTAGCCCCGCCGAGAAGAGGGCGTCGGTGAGTGCCTCCCAGCGCGCACGCGTCTTGGACGACTCGCCGGGAGGGACGGCGAGCGTGAGCGCCCAGGGGTCCGTCGCCACGCGATCGGCCAGCAGGGCGCCGACCGTTTCATCGGTGATGACCACGACTGGGCGCCCTGGCCAGAGTGCGGCGACGCGCGCCGGGAGTTCGTCGAGCACGCCGGGGCGAATCGTGACGGTGTAGTCACCGAGCGCGTGCGCAACCCGGAATTCCGGCACTGCTACCAGGTCTTGTCGGCCACGCCGGACCGATGGTTGGCCAGGCGCGCCAGTGTGAAGAGGAGATCGGAGAGGCGGTTGAGATAGGTGATCAGAAGCGGAGGGACGGCGGCGCTGTGCGACAGGTGCACGACGCTGCGTTCCGCGCGCCGGCAGACCGTCCGGGCATGATGCAGGGCGGCGGCCTGCGCGGTCCCCGCCGGGAGGACGAAAGCGCGGAGGGGGGGCAATTCAGCATCCGCGGCATCCATGGCAGCCTCGAATTCGCCGATCCGAGTCGGGGGAAGGTCCACCTTGGCGAGGGCCGCCTCCACCTTGGCGGGGTCCGGCGTCGCCAGGTAGCCCCCAATGCTGAAGAGGTCGCTCTGTACCGTTTCGAGGAGCGGGTCGAACGCGGCGTCGGGGTTGGCGGCACGTGCCACGCCGATCACGGCGTTCA
Source organism: Gemmatimonadales bacterium (assembly GCA_004525055.1). GTDB lineage: Bacteria > Gemmatimonadota > Gemmatimonadetes > Gemmatimonadales > GWC2-71-9 > SPDF01. Next base: position 4,385 of record SPDF01000043.1, read on the forward strand.
GTTCGTCCACGTCGCCATAGGCACCGACTCGCTCGTGGTCCTTCGGTACCCGCCCCCCGCCGAAGAGCCCGGTTTCGCCCTGATCGCCTGTCCGCGTGTAGATCTTCATGTTCCCTGTCTCGCGCGATGGATGACGGCGAGCATCTCGCCGGTTTCGGTGACCTTTTCGCGTGGAGCCCCGCGTGTGGCGCCTGCCGCGCACTCGTGCGCATCGAGTGCCTGCCAGTCGCGCCACCGCACGACCTCTACCCCGCGGGTGCCGAGGAGTGTCAAGAGAGCATCCGGCTCCGCTACAATCGGTTCCGGCAACGAGCCGTTGTCGGCGTCCTCGAGCAGACAACCGATTGTCTCGATCGCGTCGGGCTTGTTGGTGCCGATGACCCCGCTGGGCCCCCGCTTGATCCAACCTACCACGTAGAACCCTGCCACAATCACGCCCTCGGCGGCGGCGCGGACCCGTCCCCGGTCGTGAGGGATCACGGCGCGGCGCTCGTCGAATGGGACCCCCGCTATCGGGAGCGCGCGGTACCCTACTGAGCGGAAGACGAGGCCCGCCGGCAGAGTCGCTTCCTTTCCCGTGGCGAGGGCCTGGACGCCGCGCGGCCCGGCCGCAAGCCGGTTGGCACCGACCACCACCCGCTCAACGCGCCCATCTCCCTCGATACGCAGGGGCGATGTAGAGAAGAGGAGCTCGATGCGACGAGGACGCCCTTCCACCCCCCGTTCGAGGAGGGCGCGCAGGGTCTTGAGGTTCTTCTCGGCTTCCCGATCGGGGGTTTCCTCGAGCGAAGCGAGAGTGGCATCGTCCAACTCGAGGTCGTCGGCCCGGACAACGATGTCGGCCAGGGAAAGTTCACCCAGTTCCTTGAGTTCCGGATTGGTGAACGCCGCCTGGGCGGGGCCCCGACGACCGAGGAGGTAGATTGTGCGCACCTTGCTCGCGCGGAGTGCCGCGAGGGCGGGTGCCGTGATGTCGGTCTTGGCCAGATCATCGGGGTCACTGGCGAGAATGCGGGTCACGTCCATCGCCACATTCCCGACGCCGACCACCACGGCCGACTCCTGCGTCAGGTCGAACCGCCGATCCTGAAAGTCCGGATGTCCGTTGTACCAGCCGACGAACTCGGTGGCGGTGTGGCTGCCGGAGAGCGCCTCGCCTGGAATGCCGAGGGACCGGTCCGACTCCGCGCCCACGGCCCACACGACGGCGTGATAGTGCCGCAGGAGTTCGTCGGCCGATAGGTCGCGACCGATGGTGACGTTGCCGAAGAACCGGAACCCCGGGTGCGCGGCCACCTTGTCGTAGACGCGGGTGACGGACTTGATCTTCGGGTGATCGGGTGCCACGCCGCCCCGGACCAGCCCGTAGGGCGTCGGCAACCTGTCAAAGAGGTCCACGGCGATTGGGCGGTCCTGCTTGAGCAGGTAGTCCGCACCGTAGAACCCGGAGGGCCCTGCGCCAACGATGGCAACGCGGAGCGGGGCCGTAGCCACGCTACTTTTTCCCCATCTGTACGACGAGGCTGTCGATCTGTGGAATCATCACCCGGCTGCCGAGGCTGTGGTTGTTTGCCTCCACCGAGAAGATCAGGGTGCGTCCCGGCTGCTCAATGTATCCGGAGAGCGTGTTTACCCGGCTGATGCTTCCGGTCTTCGCGTGGACTTTGCCCTCGAGCGGCGTGCCAACGAAGCGCGACTTGAGCGACCCCCTCTGGCCCGACTGCGGCAACCCCGCGGCGAAGGATGCGAATCGGGGGTGCGCACGCATCCAGGCGAGCAGCGTCGCGAAGGCGCGCGGCGAGACGAGGTTTGAGCTGGAGAGACCGGAGCCATCGCGCAGCGCGAATTGCAGCGAATCGACCTTCATCGAGTCGATCAGGAATCGCCGCTCGGCCGCGAGCCCCTCCTTCCACGAGCCGCCGCCCCCGAACTGGCGTCCGACCTGCTTGAGGAGCATTTCGGCGAACCAGTTCTGGCTGGTGTTGAGGATCGGGAAGATCCAGTCCTTGACCGGGCGAGAGGTGACCTCGGCGAGCGCCACTCCCTGGCGAGCGGCCACGAACTCAGTGGAGTCCGTCGTGGAGCGGCTGGTCCCAAGAACGGCGATGCCGCTGTCAGCCATGACCGCCCGCAGGGCCCAGGCGGTGAAGAGGTCGGGGTCGGGGAGGGCGAAATATTCGTTCCGCCCGCGGGAGTCGAGCGCGACGTCGCCCTCGGCCCAGACGCGAAGGGTGCCGGGCTCCCGAAAGAAGTCGATGGTGGTCGACTGGCCGGCGGGCACGGTGCGGGTCCGGTTCTCGAAGGCCACCGTACCGAAGTCAGGCGTGAAGGTGATGGTAGCCGGCGCACCGACGGCCGGTCCGGGCGCATAAGTGAAGTCGATGCTGTTGTCGTTGAATCCGAGGCCCGAGACGGGGGCGGCGTACCACCAGTTCAGGTCGTAGACCTCCCAGTCGCCGTTGACGAGATCACCGTCGAACCAGCTCCCGTCGCCGATAAGGTCGCCCTCGACCGTCATGATCCCCCGGGCCCGCAGCTGCCCCGCGAGATCGCGGAGGCGCTGGAACGGGTCGGTGTCGCACGCACCGGGTGCGGTGGTATCAACCGCGTAGCAGCGGGCACTAATCGTGGGGTCGCCCCGCCCGTACAGGATCAGATCCCCCTGCAGGACGCCGTCCTGGATCGGCCCATCCGCGTAGAGGCTCGTTCGGACTGTCCAGTCAGGTGGAAACAGCGCCGCCGCCACGGAACTCACGACCAGTTTCGTATTGCTAGCCGGGATGAACATCTTGTCGGCGTTCTGGCCGTAGAGCTGCTTGCCATTCGGACCCATGAGGACCACGCCCCAGAGACTGCGATTGACCGGCGGCGCCCCGAGCCGGGTCCCCATCCGCTTCTTTAGCGCCTGCGCGCTCGCGGGGCCGGCACCGATCATGGCAATGAGTGTCAGGAGAACCAGCATCCGTCGAGTGACATTATTCATACGAGATCCTGGGGTCGGCTTTGGCATAGACAAGGTCGGTGATGAGGTTGACGAGGACGAACACGACACTGAGAAACAGGATACTCCCCTGCACGGCGGGCAGATCCCGCTTGCTGATGGCGCTGAGGACGTACCGGCCCACGCCCGGCCATGAGAAGATGGTCTCCGTCAAGATGGAGCCAGTCAAGTAGCTGCCGAAATCGAGGCCGATCACGGTGATGACCGGGAGCAGCGCATTCCGGAGCCCATGGCGCAGCACCACCCGGGCTTCACCCAGCCCGATGGCACGTGCCGAACGGATGTAATCGGCCTGCAGGACCTCCTGCATGGCGGCGCGCGTCATCCGGGCGATGACTGCCACCGACCGCATCCCAAGCGTGAGGGCGGGGAGGATCAGGAACGCGAGCCCCCCCGATCCCGACGGAGGGAGCCAGTGGAGTTGCACCGCGAAGATCAGGATGAGCAGCAGGCCGACCCAGTACACCGGGAATGAGACACCCAGGTAGGCGCCGAGCGTCATGATCCGGTCGAACCAGCTGCCGGGACGCCATGCACCGACAATGCCGACGATCAAGCCCGTACTGACCGCGAAGAGCATTGCCGCGAGCGCGAGCCGGAGCGTGTACGGAAAGCGGTGCAGCAGCTCGCCGAGAATCGGCCTGCCCGTGATATAGCTTTTGCCAAGGTCGCCTTTGAGGATGCCGGCGGTGTACAGTGCAAACCGCTTTGGGAGCGGTTCGTCGAGGTGCAGTTCGGCGCGCAGGCGGACCATCGTGGCCGAGTCGGCGCGTTCCCCGACCATGGCTTGCACGGGATCGCCCGGTGCCACGTGGAGCAGCAGGAATGCCACCACCAGCACCCCAAACAGCGTCGGGAGCACGACTACGAGTCGCCAGGCGAGGAATCGGGTCACTGGACTCGCTCCACCGTTCGCCAGCGCTGTCCGTTGAAGATCGCGGGAATCTCCCAGCCGGTCACGTCCGCGCGCTCGGCCCACAGGTCGGCGGGGAACCAGAGAAAGACCCAGGGCGCCGCCTCAAATATCCGCTGGTCAATGGCGCGGCTGAGGCTGTCCTTCAGGGCCAGGTCGGGGGTTCCCCGGGCCACCATGATCATCCGGTCGGTCACCGAGTCGGAGTAGAACGCGCGGTTGCCCCCGCTGCCGGCGTTCCTCGAATAGAACGTCGGGTAGTTGAAGCTCTCCGGGTCGGGGTAGTCGGCATACCAGTCCGTGAGGAAGAGGTCGGCCTCCCCCTTGGAGGAGGCAGCCCGCGCGCTGGACGCGTCGCGCTCGACGATTTCGATCGTCACACCGGCGAGCGCCAGGCTCTGTTGGATGGCCTGCGCGATCCGCGCGAGTTCGGATCGCTGGGTGCGCCAGAGCTTGAGGGTCAGCCCATCGGCGTAGCCCGCTTCCGCGAGGAGCGCCCGTGCGGCGACGGGGTCGTAGGCGTATGGCGTCCGTGTGCTGTCATACCCCTCCAGGCCGGGGGGGATGGCACCGGCCGCACGCACACCGCGTCCCGCCATGATCGTCCGCAGCATCGTCGCGGCGTCGACCCCCAGGTTGAGTGCGCGGCGCACCCGCACATCCTGCAGAGGACCTCGCTGGGTATTGATGGCCACATAGAGCGCTCGCAGCGCCGCTCGGCGCTGCAGCTCCGTGCTGTGTTCCTCCTCCCAACGGGTCGTTTCGCTGAACGGCACTTCCACGACCGCCAGCTGCCCGAATTCGAACTCTGCCGCCTGCGTCAGGGGTTCGGGGATGATGCGCACCCTGAGAGTGTCGGAGCGGGGGCGTCCACCCCAGTACCCATCATTCGACGAGAGGAGCAGGGCATCATCATGCGACCACTCGACGAAACGCCACGGTCCGCTCCCGATCGGCTGCTCGCTGAAGCCGGGACCGATCGATTCGGGCACGATTGCGGAGGCGGGCATGGCCAGCAATTTGGGAAAGACGTTCAGCGGCTCCTCGAGGGTAATCACGAGGGTGGAGTCATCGGGGACCGCGATGCCCTCGATGTCGCCGGCCGTCCCAGCGGCAAATGCGGCCGCGCCCAGGATCGGCGTCAGGGTCCAGGTGCGCGACCCCTTGGAGGCGAGGGAGAGCACCCGCCGGAACGACGCCCGGACGGTCTGGGCGGAGATCGGCCTCCCGTCGTGGAAGGCGGCGTCGGTGCGCAGGTGAAAGGTGTAGATCGCACCGCTCGGGTCGGATTCCCAGCGAGTGGCAATTCCGGGCACCAGGCGGCCCGAGGCGTCGAATTGGGTCACGTTGTCGAAGAGCATCGCGATCATCTCGCCACTCGGCACGTCGGTCGAGAAGGCGGGGTCCAGCGATCGGGGGTCGGCGGTGAAATAGTAGGTGATCGAACGGGGTCCCCC
>SPDF01000389.1 GCA_004525055.1 Gemmatimonadales bacterium
AAGATTCCCGGCGCCCGCAGGGCGCAGGCCCCGCAGCCGATGCACCGTCCCCGGTCGACGTGAATGCGGACCGGGGTCTGGGGGAAGATGCCTTCCTCCGGCGCGTCCAGGAGGCGGAGCAGCTCCGGCACCAGCTGCCGCATCGCCCGGTACCCCTCAGCCATCAATTCCTGCGTCCGGTCGAAGACGAACATCGGGTACTCCTCGACGCGCGGATGCACCAGCAGGAGGGGCGGTGTGCGCCACAGGCGCAGCGTGCGCTCCAGCATCGTCTGCATGACGATCTCGAGGCCGCGGGCATAGGTCGCGGCAAATCCGGATTTCTCGGTCTCGGAGCGAAGCGCCATCGAGGCGCTCACATCCACGGCAATGATGGGCCCCGGCCCGCAGACGGTGGCGGCCTTGACGGGGAGGTTGTCGGCGACGGCCCCGTCCACATACCAGCGTCCGGCGATTTCCCGCGGTGGCAGGATCCCCGGGAGCGCGCACGAGGCGAACACCGCATCGCCGACCCTGACATACCGGAGGCCCGGGAGGCCCCAGAGGACCTGCATCCCGGAATTGATATCCACCGTGTTGACGATCAGGGGGTGCGTGAGCTCGTCGAAGGTCTTGTCGCCCACCATCTCGTAGATCAGGTCGTCCAGTGGCTCGTGCCGGTAGACGGCGGGGGACCGCATCCGCTTGAGCGCCATGTCGGTGTGCGCCACCTGGAAGACGTCCCGGCGCTTGAGTCGCAGCGCCCGCTCCCGCATGAAGTCGACCGACCGTCCGGCGGCCCACGCCGCCGCGATCAGCGATCCGATGCTCGACCCCACCACGCCACTCGGCCGGAGCCCGGCTTCCTCCAGCGCCTGCAGCACGCCAATGTGCGCCAGCCCCTTGAGACCGCCGCCGCCGAGGACGAGACTGAAGTTGGGGGAGGAAGGCATGGACGAAGAATACAATGGACCAAGTCCCGAGTCCTCTTTCTCTTTTGCCTCCATCACTTACCTTCATTCATGCCGTCCCCCCTCTCCGGCCCCTTCCGACGCGACCGCTTCTTCCAGTTCGGGCTCCTGCTCGTGGCGCTGGTCATCGGCGCCGCCGTTCTGGCGCCGCTGCTCGCTCCGGGCGGCCCGTACACCGGGGACCCCGCCACCGCCTACCTGCTCCCGCCGAGCCTCGGGCACCTGCTGGGGACCGATACACAGGGTCGGGACGTGCTGACCCGCGTCATCTACGGGGCGCGGATCTCGCTCGCCGTCGGGGTCATCAGTCAGGTGGTGGCCAGCCTCCTCGGCGTCACCCTCGGACTCATCTCGGGGTACTACGGACGCCGGGTGGACGCGATCATCATGCGCTTCGCCGATGTCACCCTCGCCTTCCCCACGCTGCTGTTGCTCATCGCGGTCGCCGCCGCGGTCAACCCGTCGCTCCCGGTCGTGTTCGTGGTGATCGGCATCGTGGGGTGGGCGGCAATGGCTCGGCTGGTCCGCGGGCAGGTGCTGGTGCTCAAGGGCGCCGAGTATGTGCTGGCCGCGCGGGCGCTCGGGGCTCCCGATCGCCGGATTCTGTTTCGGCATCTCCTCCCCAACGTGCGCGCCCAGGTGATCGTGGCGGCGACACTCGGCATGGCCGGCGCCATCATGGCGGAGGCGGCGCTCTCGTTCGTCGGACTCGGAGCACAGCCGCCGACGCCGAGCTGGGGCTCGATGGTCGCGGACGGCAGGGACCTCCTTCGCGTGGCGCCCTGGGTGTCATTCGCTCCCGGCATCGCCATCGGGCTCGCGGTGCTCGGATTCAACCTGGTGGGGGACACCCTGCGGGAGGCGTTCGACCCCAAACTCCGCACCGAACGGTAGGAGCGCCTAATGAGCACCGATTTCGCCGCGCTGCGCCGAGAGGAGTTTCCCGCGCTCGATGAGGCGATCTACCTCAACAGTGCCTCCATCGGGCCGATCCCCGAGCGCACCCGGCGCCGTCTCGATGAATACAGCGTGATGCGATCGGCGCCGCATCGGATGAATGATCACGACTTCTTCTCGGAACTCGACCAGGCGCGGGCGCTGACGGCCCGGTTGCTCAACGTGACCGCCGGCGAGATCGCCCTCACCTTCAATACCAGCTACGGACTCAACCTCGCCGCGCGCGGATTGCCCCTCGAGCCGGGCGATGTGGTCCTGGCGAGCGATCGGGAATTTCCGGCCAACGTCTATCCCTGGATGCGGCTGGCGA
>SPDF01000407.1 GCA_004525055.1 Gemmatimonadales bacterium
CACGTTGACTTAGATGATTAGGCAGATATCTTATCATTGTGATCGACCAGACCTTCAAGGCACTCGCCGACCCGACCCGCCGGACCATCCTCGCCATGCTGCGGGATGGGGACCTGCCCGCGGGCGAAATCGCCGCGCACTTTCCGGTGGCGTGGGCGTCTGTGTCGCACCATCTCTCGGTGCTGAAGGAGGCCGGGTTGGTGCTTGCCACTCGCGATGGCCAGTTCATCCGCTACTCGCTCAACACCACGGTGGTGCAGGATGCCCTGCAGCACCTGCTCGAAATCGCCCCACGCCGCAAGGAGCGCCGCAATGCGTAAGATGATGCCCGCCGTGTTCATCACCCTCGCCACGCTGGCGTTCTCCTGGTGGGCCTGGCCACAACTCCCGGAGCGGGTGGTCACCCACTGGGGCGCCAACGGGCAACCCAACGGGTGGTCGTCGCCGGCCTTCGCCGCCTTCCTGATGCCAGGGATCATGGCGCTGCTGACGCTCATCTTCGCGGCGCTGCCAAACATCGATCCCCTCAAGAAGAACTACGAGTTCCATGGCTCGGTCTATTTTCTCCTGGTGAACGTGGTTATCGGCTTTACGGCCGTGGTGCAAGTGCTCGTCATCGGCTCGGCTCTCGGGTGGCCTATCGACATCAACGCAACGCTTCCGGTGCTCCTCGGCGCGTTGTTCCTGTTCATCGGGAATCTGCTCCCGCGAATCCGGCCCAACTGGTTCATGGGTATCCGGACGCCGTGGACGCTGAGCAGCGAGCGGGTGTGGCGGAAGACGCATCGCGTGGGCGGGTACGCATTCACGCTGGCGGGCCTGGTCTTTATCGGGCTGGCGTTCCTGCCCACTGGCAGGAAGAACACGATCGTCATGCTGGCGCTTGTAATACCGATTGTGCTCTGGCCGGTGGTGTACTCCTACCTCGAGTGGCGGCGGGAGAAGGAAGAGGGCGGAACCGTCGGCAATCCCACCGCCCCATGAGTCCTCGCGCACCGATCCTGGTTCTCGCCGTGCTGCTGACCTCGTCTTCCGCGATGTCGGCGCAGTCAGTTGGCTTCGTCGAGCGTGACACCGCGATCGTCACCGGCAAGATTCGCCTCCCTGCGACTCTCTCCATCCCCTCGGGCGCATCGCGCGCTCCCGCCATCGTGCTGGTGCACGGTTCTGGTCCCAACGATCGGGACGAGACCGTCGGCGCCAACAAGCCATTTCACGATCTTGCCCAGGGGCTCGCAGAGCGCGGCATCGTCGTCCTCCGCTACGAGAAGCGGAGCAAGGCTGTGCCACTGTCCTTCATGGGTCGGCCATTCACCGCCGACGACGAAGTTGTGGACGACGCGCTGTCGGCGGTTGTGCTCCTTCGCGGCGTGGCCGAGGTGGATTCCAACCGCGTGGTCGTGCTCGGTCACAGCCTCGGCGGGATGCTCGCCCCCCGGATCGGTGAGCGGGCCGTGGCGCTTGCCGGGCTCGTCATTCTGGCGGGCGCCACCCGGCCGCTGCCGGACATGCTGGAGGAGCAGATCACGTATATGCGGGGGCTCCCGGGAGCAGATACCGCGGCGTACGACAAGGCACTCGCTGGCTTGGCACCGAGCCTTGCGGGCGTCCGCGCACTCACCCCTGCCGATTCTGCATCCAGGAAACTCGTTTTCGGCGCCCCGGCGGCCTATTGGCTGGATCTGGCAGCGTATCATCCAGTGAAGGTCGCGGCCTCGCTCCCGATGCCGATGCTCATCCTGCAGGGCGGTCGGGATTATCAGGTGACGATGGTCGACTTCGAGGCGTGGCGCGAAGGGCTGGCGGGGAATACAGCGGTCGAATTCCGGGAGTACCCGAGCCTCAACCACATCTTCATTGCTGGGAGCGGTCCGTCGAGTCCCGATGAATACGGCGTGGCGGGGAGTGTGGATGCGCAGGTCATTGCGGACATCGCGACCTGGATCGACGGGCTGCCGCGCCGATGAGCGGTCATATCCCTTCTGTCATTGCGAGGCCACGGAGTGGCCGAAGCAATCTCGTTCTGGCCCGAGATTGCTTCGTCGGCCCCGATGGGGCCTCCTCGCAATGACAGAAAGGGCGCTAGTCAGCCCG
>SPDF01000381.1 GCA_004525055.1 Gemmatimonadales bacterium
TCAATTGCGACCCGGCCGGTCGCGACGGCCTGACGATCGTCCGGACCTGCACCTACGAAGACGCCGACGGCCTTGCCCAGACGGAATACGATTCGAACACCACCGCCACGGTCTCCGTGCACACGGAGATCAGTGGTGCCTTCGACCGCGGGCGCTGGAGCGCGACGATGGACCGGACGAGCGATCTGGTGGTGTCCGGCCTCGCCGGTGCGAACACCACGATGATCTGGAACGGTTCCGGGGCCGGTACCTCGACCAAGGTGAAAACGTCGGACAGCAGCGAGACGCGCCAATACGACATGACGTTCTCGGGCACGATTACCGACGTGGTGATCCCCGTGCCGCGCACGGCCACCAGCTGGCCGTTGTCGGGCATCATCGCCCGCGATGTGACGGTCACATTCACCGGTGGACCGCGGGACGGCACCACCGTCACACGCAGCACGACGCTCGAATTCAACGGAACGCAATACGCGACGCTGACCGTCGACGGCGAAACGTTCCAGGTTGATCTCGCAGGCCGCAGGTGCCACCGTGACCACGACGGCCACCGCGACGACGACCGCGACTACGACGACCACAACGACCACAACGACCACGACGGGACCGATCGGCGGTAGAGCGAACGTCCCTCCAGGCTTCACCTACGGCCTCGCCATGCGGCGGGGCCGTTGTCGTTCGGAGGTTGTGCCGCCACCACCGGTCGGTACCTTGTCAGGAACAGCGTCCCTGAAGTCACCGACCATCCGAGGCCAGATCCAATGCTCAAGATCCTCTTTGTCCTTGCCGCGTCCGCCCTCTTTGCATTGCCCGCCTTCAACGCGGACAGCTATCCGGTCGGTCGCATCCAGACCGACAAAGGCGAGATCCTCTTCTACCTGTATCCACAGACGCCGAATCACCAGGCCAGCTTCATCAAGCTGGCCAACGCCCACTACTTCGACTCGCTCACCTTCAACCGGGTCATCAAGAATTTCGTGGCGCAGGGCGGCTGTCCCGACACGCCAGAAGGGTTTGCGGGCTCACCGTACAACCTGGCGCCGGAATTCAACGACAGTCTGCGCCACGTGTACGGCGCCGTCGGCGCCGGGCGCGACGACAACCCCGGGAAACTTTCCGCGGGCTGCCAGCTCTACATCGTCGCCAACAAGAACGGCCTGGCCCGACTCGACGGGAACTACACGGTGTACGGGCAAGTGATAAACGGCATGGACGTCGTGGAAGCGATCGTGTCGGTGCCGACCGACTCGACGGATGCGCCGCTGGTGCCGATCAAGCTGCATGTCGATATCGTCGAGATGACTGCGGCGCAGCTGGAGGGGTACGGATTCGAGGTGACGCCGAGCCCTACCGACCGAGCACCGCGGTGATCTCCGGGGTGAGGGAGGGCACTGTCTCGATGTAATCGATGGCCCCGTCACGATGGATCCCTGTTCGGCACTCTGGCGCGATGGTCCGTCGATACATACGTTTATCAAGAGTCTGATCCGACCGCCCCCCGCAAATCTTCCACGCCGGAGCCCCCAGATGACCCATCGTGTGCTTCCTGCCCTGTCCATGATTGCCCTCCTGGCCCTCGGCGGCTGCGCCGACGAGCCGACCGCTCCCCTGGAATCATCACCGCAGGCGATTGAGATCCCTGGCGTGTTTCTGTCCTCTGCCTCCCTGGCCGGCACGACGCTGCCGGGCCGCTATGTGGTCAGCTTCAACGGGTCGAGCACCGCCCTGCAGGCCAAGGTCGAACAACTCGGTGCCGCCGTTGAGTGGGTGTCCTCGGGCGCAGGTCTGGCGGCGGTGAGCGGCCTCGACGCGACCGGCGCAGTCGAGCTCGGCAAGGTGAAGGGTGTTTCCGCGATCGACGCGGATGAGATGGTGTCCATCGACGAGCCGCAGATGGACGCCGCGCTGGAAGTCGTCGCTGGAGGGACGGAAAGTCAATCGAATCCTGCCGGCGCATTCTTCTACGCCCGGCAGTGGAACATGCGGGCGGTCGGCGCGGATGTCGCGTGGGCGGCGGGTGCGCTCGGTTCCTCCAGCGTTTCGGTGTTCATCCTCGATTCTGGCATTGACTATCTCTATCCCGATGTGAACGGGCTTGTCGATCAGTCCCGCTCCATCAATCTCCTCGGCACCTTCAACGTGGGCGGCGTGCCGTTCACGGAGGCCGATACCGTCGCCAAGTACTTCCCGGGGCGGGCGGCCTATACCGACCTCTTCTTCCATGGGACGCACGTCGCGGCCACGGTCAGCAGCGTCGGCTTCGCCGCGGCAGGCGTCACCTCCA